>JANNEE010000061.1:0-2318 GCA_031388325.1 Deinococcales bacterium | reverse complement strand
GGGGAAATCGGAATTGTAGACAGGATTAATATAGGTCATGGCGGTTTTTGGAGTTTGGGCGGTGGCGGCTAGACCAAATAAAATAACGCAGAGGACACGCAAAAGATTCACTTCGAGACTCCTTTGGCTTTCAAGATGCTCAGTCTTTCATCCCCGTTAAGGCAATGCCACTGATTAAAAAACGTTGGGCAAATAAATAGGCAATTAAGACTGGAATGGCGGCAATGGCAGTACCCGCCATCAGTTTGCCGTACTCAGTTACATAACGCTGCGAAAACGAAGTAATCCCCACAGGAAGGGTTTGCATATCGGGCGAGGTCGCCACATACAAGGGCCAGACATAATTATTCCATGAACCCATAAAAGCAAAGACACCCAGCGAAACCAAAGCCGGGACACTTAAGGGCAGAATCACATGGCGAATGACTTGCAAACTATTTGCGCCGTCCAAACGGGCGGCTTCCTCGAGTTCAAAGGGGATATTGGTAAAAAACTGGCGCAACATAAAGACCCCAAAGACCCCAGCCACCCCGGGCCAAATCAGGGCATGGTAGGAATCAATCCAATTAAGTTGCAGCATCATGATGTAACTTGGAATCAAGGTCACGATTCCTGGAATCATCAGTGAGGATAAAATAACCCAGAACCAAGTTTCGCGCCCCGCAAATTTGAGTCGGGCTAATGGATAGGCGGTTAGCACACAAAGCGTTAAATGTGCTAAGGTAAACGCCAAGGCAGTAAAGACCGAATTAAACGTCCAGCGCCACAAATTACCATCGGGCGAATTAAGAATTTCGGTGTAGTTTTCCAAAGTCGGACGGGCTGGAATCCACTGAATTGGAATCGAAATCGCATCCGTTTCTGGCTTAAAACTGGTGGATAACATCCAATAAATCGGGGCTAAAAAAATAATCGCCAGAATCAACAGCAACCCAAAACGAGGTGCGTCGGACAACCAAGCGGGGCGTTTTTTTCGCTGCCTCGAGACCAAAGTGGTCAGCATACTTATTGCTCCTTTCGGCTGGCACGTAAATCCATTGCCATCAAGCGAAACTGGAAAGCCGTAAAGACCAGCATTAAGCCACCAAAAACAAATGCCATTGCTGAAGCGCTTGACTGCTGATTGTTGCCAAACGCCTCTTCGGTGATGTACTGAATCACGCTTTGGGTGCTTCGGGTTGGACCACCGCCAGTAATCAGTGCCGATTGTCCAAACAACTGAAAACTTGCCAGTACCGTGGTGACGGCAATAAACAGCGTGGTTGGTGCAAGTAGCGGCAAGGTGATAAATCGAAATTGCGCCCATGCCCCAGCCCCATCCAACTGAGCAGCTTCGTAATAACTTTGGTTAATCCCACCCAGTGCTGCCAGATATAAGGTCATGTTAAAACCAATTGTCCACCAGATCGTACCCATAATAATCGGCACCCAAGCCCAGCCTTCGGTGGTTAAAAATTGAATCACTGCCACCCCAAAAAACTGTTCACGCACCACATTGATTAAACCGCTTTGGTTATCAAACATCCAACGCCACAAAATACCCATGACCGAAACCGATAAAATCCCCGGCATAAAAAAAATCGCTCGAAAAATGGCTTGACCAAAAATTGGGCGGTACAACAACAACGCCAAACCCAGCGCTGTTGCCACCAAAAGCGGCACACTGACGACGGTAAAAAAGGTGGTGTTTAATAAGGTACTCCAAAAAAACTGTGACTGCGGACTCGAGCCATCAAAAATTTGGGTGTAATACTTCAAACCCACAAATGGCGAATTGCCACTGAGTAAATCCCACTGATGCAGACTGACATAAAAACCAAACGCCACTGGATAAACGATAAACACCAGAAAAAAAATCGCATGGGGCAGCAAAAATAAGTAAGGCACAAGCGGATTGGTCTCGTTGAGCGCCAAGAATGAGCCGCGTACTCGAGCCTGCCGCGCTGGTGCTGACACGGCACTCATCCGACCCGCCGTGTCTCGAGCCGAGTTATCAATTCTCGAGTTTGTGTCATGGTTCTCCTGACTTAGCTCTACGAACTCCCCCAGCATTGGGGGAGTCCTTTACATTTTATTTGAATTGACTACGAACCTGTGCAATTTGCTTGTTGGCTTCAGAAACACCTTGGTCAAGCGCCGTTTTGACATCTTGCTTGCCGAGGTATGCCCGTTCCCATGCGCCATCAAATGGTCCTAAGACTTGTCCGCCCCAAGGGAATCCAGAGGTGGCAAAAACATTGCCGAGCTTGTCAAAAATCCCACTGATTGCCATGCCATCAAAGCGTTTGTCGTCGGCGACGGCTTTCATTACCGGTAAG
>JANNEE010000034.1:0-10130 GCA_031388325.1 Deinococcales bacterium | reverse complement strand
AATTCGCTTTATTTTCTCTGGCTTGCTGATGCTGGGGATTTTACTGGCTCGAGGCACAAAAATACCACCCGCCATTCAAATCCGTAACGCTGCCATTATTGGGTTGTTCTTGGTGATTGGCGGCAACGGCTTAACCACATTATCCTTAAAACTAGGCGCACCAAGCGGACTGACCGCCACGATTATTGCCACAACCTCGCTCTGGGCTGGACTGTGGAGTACCCTCTGGGGCAACCGCCCGCACAAACTCGAGTGGGTTGGCATGGGCATTGGTGTAATCGGCGTGGCAATTTTAACGCTGGATGGAAACTTTGCCCGTAACCCCGCCATTTTGATCCAATTTGCCGCCCCAATGCTCTGGTCATTTGGCAGCATCCTCAGTCGCAAACTCGAGATGCCAAGCGGTTTAACCTCCACAGGAATTCAAATGCTGGCAGGAGGCATGGCTGCTCTGCCCTTAAGTTTTGCACTGGGCGAACAATGGGCAATGCCAGACGCAAACGCTTGGTGGGCATGGCTTTACCTTGTGATTGCTGGCAGCATGATTGGCTACAGCGCCTACACTTTTCTGCTCGAGAAAGTCCGCCCTGCGGTCGCCACCAGTTATGCCTATATCAATCCGCTTGTGGCACTTGGCTTGGGTGCATGGTTAATCGGTGAGAAAATCGAAACCCGTACCCTTTTTGCCTTACCAGTTATTTTTGTTGGTATGGGCTTTATTGCATGGGCGCAAAATAGCAAAACAAAAACAGCCCACAAATAAATTGTGGGCTGTACGAAACTTAAGGGTTTTAGAGGGCAAACTTTAAGCCGCCGCCAAGACCAATAGAACTAAAAGCACCAAATCCAACATTGAGTTTGACATAGGCATCCAGACCACGGGACAAACCAAAATCAACCCCCATGTCAAGACCGCCACCAAAACCACCACTTACGCCAAGTGATAAGTCTGCAAATAAGCCAATTGAAGAGTTAAGCGCGTAGTCAACACCACTGACAAAACCAAAAGCAACACCTGCGCCACCACCACTAAAACCAATACCGAGATTGATGCCAACATAAACAAAACTTGCGCCACGATCAAAACTAAAGACAACAGCCGGACCAGCACTAACACTGCCAGAAACTCCACCAGCAAAGGCTAGACTTGCACTACCAATAATACCCAAATCAATCCCAGGGGCTATCCGAGCAACATTCGTGGCATATAAACGAGCATCAATACCAAACAAAACAGGGTTGGTAAAGTAGAGCGTTGGTCCAACACGAATACTAAAATCTTGAGCTTGGGCTTGGGCTGCAAAGCCAAGCACGGCGACGAACATAATTATCCATTTTCGCATAGAATTCATCCTTTCAAATCTTCTTATTTGGCAATTGCCAAGCATCAGCATACCCGAAAAACCGATATTTTGTGTAAGACTCAAACCAGAAGCTCGAGACGTATCGTCACCTTATCGTTTTCCTGCAAATTCTCGGCTTTTCTGACATCGGTTTTGATTGGCATAACATACAAATTATCTTTGGGAAACAATGAAGTCTTCCATTTGGTCTGTCCAATAGAAGCCACCACTGGAATCATTCCCCAGCCGTAGGTCACGAGTTTAGAGGCTGCTTTTAAGTCAGCAGATTGCTCGAATGGGACAGTCACAAAATACCAAGGGGCTGGACCGCGCCAATACCAAATAACGCCGTTAAACTCGAGTTCCATAGAGGGCAGTATATCGGTGATTCTCGAGTTTAATGGGGTTTCATATTTTCTATCGTTTTCCGTCTTTGTCTTGCCAGCGCAGGAAGGTTGGTATTTCGTATATATCTGGGGAACTGTTTGGGCTTGGAAGACTTGGGAATGGTTGACTGAGCGGTGATTGCTGTCCGTTGCGAATAAAGTTGCCCAGTCCGGGGGTGTCGTTAAAACCACTGGCAACCACGGTTACACGGATTTCATCACCAGCATGTTCATCGTATGCCACACCAAACAGCACTTCGACCGTGTTCTGGTCAAAGCCGGTGGCTTCGGTGATGCGATTAACAATTTCGTAGGTGTCTGAAAGGGTCACTTTTTCTTCATGTCCAGTGATGTTGATTAAAATTTTCTTTGCGCCTTCGATAGAGCGCTCGAGAAGCGGCGAATGAATCGCGCTTTTGACTGCATCTTCGATTAAGTTGTCACCGTGTCCAGCGCCAATCCCCATCAGGACACTACCAGCGTCTTTAAGTTGGTTTTTGACATCGGCAAAGTCCACATTTATCATCCCGCTCGAGTTGATCACATCCGAGATTCCCTTAATGCCGTAATACAGCACACGGTCTGCCAGTAAAAATGCGTCTTTCAAGGAAACTTTTTTGTCGGTGGCTTGAATTAGTTTCTCGTTGTTGACAATGATCATGCCGTCTACGCGCTCTTGGAGTTTTTTAATTCCGTCTTCGGCAACCCGTTGGCGCTTTGGTCCTTCAAAGCGAAATGGTCGGGTGACAATCGCAATCGTTAAAATGCCCATTTCACGGGCGATTTCGGCAACCACAGGAGCGCTGCCCGTACCAGTTCCACCGCCCATCCCTGCGGTGATAAACACAAGGTCGGTGTCTGAAAGGTGTTCTTTGATCGTTTCGCGGTCTTCCTCGGCGGCTTTTTCACCGACCTCTGGATCTGCGCCTGCGCCCAAACCACGGGTGATTCTGTCGCCCATTTGAATGCGGTATTCGGCATGGCTTTTACTCAGCACTTGGGCATCGGTGTTGCCTGCGATAAATTCCACGCCATCCAAACCATTTTCGATCATGCGATTAACAGCGTTATTACCAGCGCCACCTAAGCCGACCACCCGAATCTTTGCTCCTAACACGTTACGCCTCCCGAGCGCGAGGCTGCCCAAGCGCGGGTTGAAATACTATCAAAAAATTGGGATATAAGCATTAAAACCAGTCCTTAAAAAATCCACGAATTCTGTCCATTAAACCCGGTTTATCGTTGGCGGCGACCCGTTCGCGTTCTTGGACGGTCTCGAGTGTACCTTCGGCGCGTTCTAAACGCGGTTCGATCCCTAAACGCGGTTCGATTCCTGAGCGTGGTTGGGACGGTGACTCGAGCCTTGGGGTTTCGAGGGCGGGGCTATAGACTTCTTCGGGTTGTGAATCCACCACATCGGCGCGGATTGCACCGCTTCCAGAGCCATGTTCCATACCGTACCAAATAAGTCCAACCACGGTGGCATGGGTCGGTGTGCCGATTAAACTGTTTAAGCCACCCGCTACTGGACGAGGCTTACCGACGCGAACAGGTAACTTAAAGCGTTCACGGGCGAGTTCGACCACACCACGCATCAGGGCAGTACCACCCGTTAGAACCACGCCGCCAGCAATCAGTTCAACCGGTCCCAGAACACTGTCTATTTCGGCTCGAGCCAGATTAAAAATCTCAGCCACTCGAGGTTTGATGATGCGGCTTAAATCGTATGCCGAGACACTTGGCACAACTCCATTTTGGGTTAGCTCGAGGTTCAATTCAGGGTCGGCAAGTTCGGGGACAGCACTACCGTATTTCTTTTTGACCCGTTCGGCTTCATCGGCTGGGATTTTTAGGATTTGAGCGAGGTCTTGGGTCACATGCTCGCCACCGAGCGGTAAGACGGCGCTGTGCGCTAAGTTGCCGCGTCTGAAGACCGCCACATCGGTTGTGCCACCGCCAATGTCAATCAGCACGGTGGTGGTGTCCTCTTCGACTGGCTCGAGGGTACTCAGACCACTGGCATAGCCTTGTAAGACCAAACCATTGACATGCACCCCAGCCTGAGAAACGCAATGGCGTAAATTTGCCAAAGGTCCTTGAGCGCCTGTCACAATATGAACGTCCACCTCGAGCCGCACGCCGTGCATTCCCAAGGGGTTCTTGATGCCTTCTTGACCATCTACGGTGTACTCTTGGGGCAGCACATGAATCACTTCGCGGTTTGGGTCTAGCGGTACAGCCCGAGCGTTCTCGACAGCCCTGTCTATGTCTGAACGGGCAATTTGTTGTCCGCGCCGAATGGCGGCTAAACCATGACTGGTCAGCGCACTGAGATGCCCACCAGCTACACCAACATAGACATCGCGCACTGAGGCACCCGCCACCCGTTCGGCGGCACTAATGGCTGCCCGAATACTGGCAGTGGCTCGCTCGAGATTGACCACCACACCGCGTTTTAAGCCTTCGGATGGGACTGTACCTTCGCCAATAATATCAAGGATATTGTCAGGTCCAACTTCACCGATGACCGTGGTGATTTTGGTACTACCAATGTCCAAACCAACAATTAAACGACTCTCTGTAATTCTCGAGGCAGTCATTGAACGCTCACCCCCCATGAATACACATTGACCCGTTTGGTTTTAGATGACCGAGTTTGCGATTGCTGTACCATCACTGACTGGGATTGCTGAACCATCGCCGATTGGGATTGCATAACCATCATTCTGACACTTTCCCCATATTTCAGCAAACTGTCATGGGTTTGCGCCCAAATTTCGGCATTCTCAAAAACCACCAAGAAGCCATTAGAATCAAATTTAACCCGAACTGCCCCCATTTCCTTGGCTGTACGAGCCACCAATAACGCCTGTGCAAACTGCTTTTGGCTTTCACCCTCGAGAATAAGTTTAGCTGTGCCAGTCGGTAAAATCACACCATCTTCGGCAATCACATCACTTTTACCCAAGCGCTTCCAAACCGCTAACGGCAGACGTTCAACCAACTGAATCGTGACTGTCCCCGGAAAAGTCTTGACCAATTTGGCTTTCTGCACCCAAGGCTCACGCTCAAGCGCCGCCGCCCGAACCTTAGAAACCCACAACCAAGGATTCCCTCGAGCCACCCCTGCCATTTGCGCCACATCTTTAGGATTCAAGTTCTTTGTCCCAGAAACCAACACTTTATCCACAGGAAAAAAGAACCAACTCGAGGCAAAAAGCACTGCCGTAATCACAAAAAAAGCAAAAAAAGAACGCCAAACCGTTTGTCTAAATGTCATGCTGCCTCCCAAGCAGAGGCGAAAGACAAAAGGCGAAAGGCAAAAGGATTTTACCTTTGCCCTTTGCCCTTTGCCCTTTGCCTTCCTTCATACCTTCCCCCAAATTTCAACTTCGCGTTCTAATGGCACTTCAAGCGCCGACTCGATTTGCTCGAGAAGCGCGATTATATCCTTAGCCGTTGCTCCACCAAGATTGACTATAAAGTTACCATGTTCTAAGGAGACCATTGCTTGACCAATCTGAGAGCCTTTTAGCCCAGCTTGGTCTACCAAGCGCCCAGCGCTCTGTCCAACTGGGTTTTTCCAGGCACAACCAAAGGTTCGCCAATGCGGTTGTCCTTTACGGGCTTCATCGGCTAAGTTCATGCGTTCTTGGACAATTTCGGGACTGGTTTTCTCGAGTTTAAGTTTGACTCTGGTAACGATACCCACACCATTTTGACCTTGTGGCAGGCTCGAGTTGCGGTAGACAAAACCCAGTTCTTGTGGCGTATAAACTTTGGCGATTCCATCCGTGACCACCTCGACAGCCACCAGTGCATCCGCCATTTCGCCGAAGCGCGTACCAGCATTCATTCGCACTGCCCCACCAATCTGGGCGGGAACTCCCCACAGCCCCTCGAGTCCAGACAGCCCACGGCGTTGTAATTCTCGCACCAAACCCGGAATTGGTTTGGCTGCCCCGACCCAACCCGTAAAAATATGGGTTTCGGTCTCGAGTTCTGCCGCTAAATCAGCTTGACTAAATTCCCCACCAAGACGAATTACCCGTTCAGACAGACCCGCATCGGACACAATTAAATTACTACCTCCGCCCAGAATTTTATAGGGCGCTTTAGTCGCTTCACACAGCGCAGGTAAATCATGACAGACCCAAAGCTGGGCTTCTCCGCCAACACCAAGCGTCGTGAATTGGGCTAAACGCACCATCCGAGGCGCACCTTTGGCAGTTGGGTTTGGCATGACCGCACAGGTTTCAAGCATGATTCACCTGTTCATTCAGCACTTCCCGCAAGACCTTGGTGACATCACCAGCGCCCATTGAAACAATCAGGTCGCCAGCTTGGGCGGTTTGCCGCACATGGGTTTTGACGGCGCTTAAATTGGGGTAATAGGACACAGCTTCAAAACCATCACGCTGCATTTTCTCGAGAATACGCTGCGAACTTACCCCCTGCATACTGGCTTCACCCGCGCTGTAAATATCGAGCATCAATACTTCGTTGGCATCTTGCAGCACTTGGGCGTAACGCTCCCAATCCCTAGCGGTACGAATCACCCGATGCGGCTGAAAAATTACTCGGACACGCTTGCCATACGACAACGCTCCGTGAATTGCTGCACCGACTTTGGTTGGGTTATGGGCGTAATCATCCACCAACAAGGCTTCTTGGAATTCGCCAAGCACTTCCCAACGCCGTCCAGCCCCACGAAAACCAGCCAGTGCAACGGCAGCTGCATTCAAATCTAAGCCCTCGAGATGCGCCACCGCTAAAGTCGCCACGGCGTTCAGCACATTATGCGCCCCCGGAACAAGTAAATGCACATCCACCAACGGCAGACCATGGAGGGTAAACGTAAAAGTAGGCTGCCCACCCTCGAGTTTAAGGTTAGTCGCACGGTAATCGCCGTGTTTAATGCCATAAGAAACACCGTTCTCAAGACACCCAGCCAAAATAGTCTCGAGCGGCAACCAATCGGCGCAATACACCACTTTTTTAGCATTACGGGCAAATTCTCTGAACGCTAAATGTAAATCCTCAACACTGGCATGATAATTATTACGCACATCAGCTTCAGACAGCGCCACATGGTCATCTTCGATATTGGTGATAATCGCAATGTCCGATGTAACCAAAGCAAAAAGTGGGTCAGATTCATCTATTTCGGCAATAAAATGCGCCCCAGAACCGACTTTGGCATTGCCGCCAATGGCTGCCACTTCACCACCCACCGCCGCCGTGGGATTAACCCCGCACCCCTCAAATACCGTTGCCACCATTGCACTGGTACTGGTCTTGCCATGCGTACCCGCCACCGAAATCCCACGTTTAAGGCGCATTAAATCCGCCAGTAATTCGATTCGGCGCAATACAACTTTACCTTGGTCTCGAGCAAACAAGACCTCGGGTTCTTGGGCATGAATCCCTGTACTTAAAACCACCACATCCACATCCATTGTGATATGCCCCACCGAATGCCCATGTGCTACCCGAATTCCAGCCGCCTCGAGTTCTCGGGTCTTATCAAAGATATTTTTATCGCACCCAGACACCAGATGCCCAAACGACTGCAAAATCAGCGCCAAACCACTCATGCCAATCCCACCAATATCCATCAAGTGATAGTGCATGACGCTCCTTTTTCTGTCTTCATAATCCCTCGAGTAGCGCGTCAGCTAGGCGTTTGGCTGCCCCTGCTGGTGTGTTTTTCTGCACGATTTCCCGCCAAGTGGTCAGGCGTGTCGTGTCAAAGCACGACAGCATACCGCTAACCAGCTTGCCGTCAAGACCCGAGACCTCTTGTTCTAAGTCTGACTCGAGGATACACAAACCCGCGCCTCTGAGTTCTAAACTTTGAGCATTTTTGACCTGATGATTTTCGGCACTCGAGGGCAAAGGAATTAACGCCAAAGGCACACCATGAAAGGCAGCATCGGCAATGGTACTCATGCCGGCTCGGGTAATGGCAAAGTCTATGGCAGAAAAAGCAGCGCTGCCATCCACAAATTCAGCACAGTGATACCACGGCAGGTGTTTAACCTTTGGCATGACTTCCTCGAGTCTGCCACGCCCCGTTTGATGCAGCACTTGGGCGTTTTTACCAGTCAAAACACGCTCGAGAAGCGGCGGCAAAAGCGCGTTCAAACGCATACTGCCTTGCGAACCACCCATGACCAGCACGGTGAATTTATCTGGCTCGAGACCAAAAGCAGCCTGAGCCTCGAGACGTGGTATGCTTGTTTCACGCACAGGCATACCCACCACAACTGTTTTGGCATTCTTCAAATGGGTTTGTGTGGTGGCATCGGCTAAAGCAACAACTCTGGACTGAGCCGCAAAAAAACGTGTCACCAAGCCCGGAAAGGCGTTGGCTTCGTGCATCGCTAAAGGTGTACCTGATAAAAACGCCCCTGCCATACCTTGCAGACTGGCAAAACCACCAAAACCAACCACCAGACTTGGTTGGAATTTTCGCACTACAGTAAACGCATCAAAAACACCAAGCAGGGCATTAAACAGAGCTATGGGATTTGGATTTGAACGATCCAATTTACCTGAACGGACTCCAAAAAAAGTCAGATTCTCCTCGGTTGCCAGACGTTCTTCCATGCCGCCAGAAGCCCCAATCAAGGCACTTTCTATGCCTCGAGATTTCAGTTCTCGAGACAGGGCAATGGCTGGGAAAATATGTCCAGCCGTACCACCCGCCGAGAGTAAAATTTTCATTTAATCTCCACTCTCGAGCAGAGCAATCCGAGGTTCTGGACGTGGCACGGCGCGTTTCTCGTATTTAACCAAGAGCGCATGAGCCGAGTGCATCCAGCCCATGACAATGGCGCAAGCAATCATACTCGAGCCGCCGTCAGACACAAACGGTAAAGTCATACCCGTATTTGGGAAACGCCCCACGGTTACGGCTAAGTTAATCAGCGCTTGGGCAACCAATAAAAGCATTGCCCCGCCACACAAAATACTAGCGGCATTGCGTTCGTCTGCGTCTATATGAACTGCCTTTGAGAGACGGTGCATCAGGTCGAGTCCAACCAACAAAATACAGGCAAAAGCCGCGAATATAGTGGTGACACCGATTAAACCAAGGCTGTGCGCCACGGTAGAAGACACAAAATCATTGGTTTGGGCAAAGAGTTTAATTTTATCTTGGGCGGGTCCACGTCCCGGAATACCACCGCGCTGGATAATGCAACGCGCCAATTCAACTTGGGTTTTGTCACGCTTGGCACACATGTCATCTGAACGGGTGACTGAGGTAAAGCCCTCTAAACGGTTGCCCACGTACTTATTTTGTTGTAAGTAATAACCAATGAGAGGCGAAGCCATCAAAGCAGCCGTTATCGCAATACTGAGGATTCTACCGATAGGGGCGTTAGCAAGAAACATCACCCCTAAACCAAGCGCAAAAGTAAACACACCCGCCGAAGTGCTGGGCGCGAGTAAAATCAGCACACTGGTCGCCCCCAGTGCCAAAGCCGGGACCCAAAGCGCATAACGAGTTCCACGCCGTGCAAAAAATGAGGCAAAATAGGCAATTAAAGCCACTTTTGCAAACTCAGACGGTTGGAATTGAAAACCAAAAATCGGAATCCAGCGCCGTACCCCATTGATTTCACGTCCAAATAACAAAACCGCTACCAGAGCCACCAAACACAAGACCCAAGCGTATTTACCAAGTTGTACCGAAGCCCCAGCCCGCATCTGCGAAACGACCAGCGTCACCACCAAACCAATGGCAATAAACACCAAGCTCTCGGGGACATCTTTAACTGAAGCCGTCGCCATTGCCAGTAAACCCAAGGCGAACAAGACCATTTGGGCGGACAGCAACAAGGGATTTAAGGGTTTTAACATGGGGAAACCTCAAAGAGGGCGAAGGGCAACAGGGCAAGGGCGAAAGGGGTCATGAAGTTGACTCCTCGAGTGTTTTGACCGCATCACGAAAGGCTTGCCCTCGAGCTTTGTAGTTCTTAAATAAATCAAAACTTGTACCAAGCGGGGCTAAGACCACACTACCGCCTTTGGCTGCCTCGAGTCCGAATTGTACGGCTTTTGGCATGACAGAATCTGTGGTTAGGGCAGTTAAATCAAGAATTCTGATGCCCGTGTGCTGCAAGGCTTTGGCGTACTCGAGACCAGATTCTCCAAAAGCAATTAAAACCGCTACTTTTTTCATCAAAGGCTCGAGTTTTGGGAGTTCTGATTTGTGTTCTTCGGGCGTGAGTTTATCGCGTCCGCCGACAATCCAAGCGATGGGGGCTGGGGCATTCTCGAGGGCGCTTTGGACGGCTAAGACCCGAGTGGCGATGCTGTCTTCGATAAAGCGCGTATTTTGGATGGTCGCAATTGTTTCAAAACGCCCCGGTACGCCCGGAAACTCGAGCAG
>JANNEE010000022.1:0-4183 GCA_031388325.1 Deinococcales bacterium | reverse complement strand
TTTTTAAGCACCTTAAACGCGCTCAGGTCATCTCGAGAATCATTGATTACGGGCTATTGATGACTTGCTTGTACCCGATTGCGACTTTTCGGATTACTGGCACACCACTCTTGATTAACGGGCAGAATGTATCCTTGCCTTTTGAAACCGGTGGACGGGCATTGTTGTTTCCAGAATTTCTCAAAAGTCCATGGGTGGCTTATGCTGCCAGTGCTGCCTTTGCTGTTTTTCTGGTGGCTTTTATTGTCAAAACCATTTGGGAATTACGAGTTGGGCTGTTTCATGGTCCTAAAACCTTACACATGAGCGTGGCGGCGGTTCTGTTTTTCCTGACTCCATTTTTAGCCAATTTAGACGTGGCATTTCAAGGCTTAAACGTCTGGCATTCATTCCAATACTTAGCAGTGGTGCTGTACTTAAACCGTGTGCGTGCCGAACGAGGTTTAATCGGCTCTGAGTTTGTGGCAAAAGTCTCCAAAAGCGGACGCAGTTTATACTGGCTGTGTTTTTTATTCACCCTTGGGGCTGGCGTGGCTTACGTGCTGGTACGGGTAATTTTGCATTTTACAGGTGCGTTTGGAGCGGACTTAGCCCAGCAACATTACTTTTCTTTTTATAGTGTGGTTTTAAGTGCGCTGTTAATTCACTATTATTTTGACCACTTCTTGTTTTTACAAGTTGATGATGTGATTACCCCAAAATGGACATGATGCAAGAAGAATTCCTCAAAAGCAGCCGCAAATTCTATTTGTACTACAAAGAATTAGGCGAGAAAGCCATGCTTCAACTCGAGGAGGCACAACTTTTTATCACACCAAGCGCTGGCGGCAATAGCATTGCGGTGATTGTGCAGCACATGGCGGGTAATATGCACTCGAGGTGGACTGGTTTCCCAGACACAGACGGTGAAAGTGCCAGCCGCAACCGCGATGCAGAATTTGAACTGCATTTAGGCACTCGAGAAGAACTGCACAAGACTTGGGAATCTGGTTGGGCAGTTGTTTTTGCAGCACTCGAACGGATAGATGATGTGCTGAAAACTGTCACGATTCGCGGTCAACAAATCACGGTTCTCGAGGCAGTACAACGCCAAGTTGCCCATTACGCGCATCATGTTGGACAAATTGTTTTGCTGGCAAAAATTATGCGGGGACAAGAATTTATCAGCCTGAGTGTTCCGCGTGGCGGTTCGGCGGCTTTTAATGCCGCCATGCTCGAGAAAACCAAGCCTTGAGGACATCAGCCAAGTGGTGAGCGTGTTACAATCTTGCCTTGTGACCAATGGTCACGGAGGTTTTATGACAGAACTACAAGAAAAACTAGAAAACCTTCGGGGGTATCTTTGACATCGCTGGTAAAACAGCCCGTCTAGATGTTCTCGAGGTTAGCCTAAACGACCCAAACCTGTGGAACGACGCAAGTAACGCCCGCAATGTCACCAAAGAAAGCACAGCCTTGCGCCGTGTAGTGGATGATTTTATGCGTCTCGAGTCGGATGTGCTGGGTCTTGGCGAAATGCTCGAAGTAGCTTCTGAAGAAGAGAAAATCGAACTCGAGCCAGATTTACTCGAGGCAACCACTCAGGTGGATGCACTTTACAAAGAAACACTTTTCAATGTCCATCATGCCGATTCTGCGGCAATTCTGGTGATTAAACCCGGTGCGGGAGGTACAGAAAGCCAAGACTGGGCAGAAATGCTGTTGCGGATGATTACGCGCTATGCCGAACGCCATGAATTTGCGGTTGAACTGATGGATGTCACGGCTGGCGACCAAGCGGGGATTACGTATGCCGAGTTAATCGTTCGAGGTGAACGGGCGTATGGGTTACTGCGCTCAGAGGCTGGGGTGCATCGTTTGGTGCGTGTTTCACCATTTAATGCCCAAGGCAAACGTCAAACCAGTTTCTCGAGTATCGAAATCATGCCCGAAATCGAGGATGCCTCGGAAGTTGAAATTAACCAAGCTGATGTTCGTATAGATGTCTTTAGGGCTGGCGGACACGGCGGACAGGGAGTCAACACCACCGACAGTGCCGTGCGATTGACCTATAAAGCGGGTACACCCGACATGATTGTGGTAATTTGCCAAGATGGACGCAGCCAACTCAAAAATAAAGATAAAGCCTTTACCGTCTTGCGCTCGAGACTCTATGAAATGGAAATGCGTAAAAAACGCGAAATCGAAGACAAAGCCCGTGGACAACAAAAAAGCATCGAATGGGGCAGTCAAATTCGCAGTTATGTACTGGATAAGCAATATGTCAAAGACCACCGAACTGGCGTAATGCAGCACAACCCCGCCAATGTACTGGATGGCGACCTCGACGAGTTTATTTGGGCTGGTCTCGAGTGGATGGCTGGACAACGCGCCACGGCTGCCTCGAGTAGCGACGAGGATTAAAAGCAGAGAAAAGAGAAAAGTTTGTGGTTTTTCCTCGCTCCTCTTTTCTCTTTCCTCCCAAAGCACTTATGAAACCTCATTTTTTTAGAACCCAAGCTCATATTCTGATTTGCACCGATGAACGCTGCCTTAAAGACGGCTCAAAGTTGCTGTTCCAAGCTGTTTGGAAAGGTCTCGAGACCTAAAAATTAGCCTATTACAAATCTGGTGGAAATCTGCGCTTAACCGAATCTGGTTGTCTTGGGGCGTGTCAGTTTGGTCCAACCGTGGCGTGTTACTTTAAGACCAGCACTGGTTTCCAGCAGGCGTGGTATCAGCGCATGACCTACCCAAGCACAATGCAGTTAGCCAAAGCGCTTCATGGCGGTCTTGAGTTGCCATCTGAGGGTCGTTTTGATGGTTAAGGCAGCACCAAATCCGCAAACATATCTTCAGGCAAAGGATGCCCAAGAACTCGAGCCAAAGCCAACAGTTGCCCTTTGTGGTGAAATTCATGGGTAATTGGGTGCAAAATCAGCCAACGCTGCGAAACCATCATGGGATTGCCTTCTGGTAGGGTTAATTCCAGTGGCGCATCCAAGTTTTGAAACGCTTCAAGGGCTTGAAGCACCAACCCATCTATCCCCACAAAAGCGGCTCGCATGGCGGGTGCATTCGGTAAACGCTCGAAGTTTTTGGGTGGTGACTCGAGTTCTAATGCCATTTCTGCCAGCCAAAAAGAGTAACACCCTGCCACATGCGCTTGGATGTTACGAAGGCTGCCATACGCAAAATCTGGATGCTCAAAGGTGTAAATTTCTGGGGGTAAGGATTCTGTAAAGTCAAACAATTTATCTCGAGTGCGTTTAACCAAGTCGTACATGACTGCTAAAGAATTATCCATGGCTCGAGTTTGCTTGAATTTACGGGCTTTGTCAATCAGATCAATTTCATGGGCTATAATCAACTCATGGCTCGAGACAAATATCATAATGTAGTTAGGCTTGCACTCGAGAAAGCAGGCTGGACAATCACTGACGACCCATTTGTGCTAAAAGTTGGCGAGACCGATTTACAGATTGACCTTGGTGCAGAAAAAGTCATTGCTGCCGAATTGGGGCAGCAGAAAATTGCCGTAGAAATCAAGGTTTTTGGGCAACCCTCGTTGGTACAGGCTTTTCATACTGCGGTTGGTCAATACCTCAATTATCGGGTAAATCTCGAGGAATACCACCCAGAGCGAGAACTGTATTTAGCCGTCCCACAAAACGTCTTCGAGACCTTTTTCAAAACCGAATTGGCGCAACGCTCCGTGAAGCGCCTACAAATCAAATTGCTGGTTTTTGAACCAGAAACAGAGGTGATTGTATGGCAATCCTAAAAAGCTCGATTCCACTTTCACAACTTTCGCCAGCCCAAAAAGCTATTTGGGACATTTTTGCACCTATACAAACATGGCAAACCAGAGGCATCGAATATGAATTTATTTTCGACACCGAAAACAACCAGTACCAACTGTTGATGAACGGCTGGCAAAACGGCAAACGCATACATCATGTGATGGTACATTTTGCAATACGTGGCGAAATGGTCTGGATTGAAGAAAACAACACCGAAATGGAATTTATAGAAACTTTTCTTGAACATGGAATTGGCAAAGACCGCATTGTATTGGGGTTTTACCCACCAAACCACCGCACACTCGAGGGGTTTGCTTCTGGGATATGATTTAGAGTGGCTCGAGAATTGAGTTGAAAAATAGACAAGGTTGTAAATAACGAGTTCTTAGAGGCAAACATCT
>JANNEE010000790.1:0-1662 GCA_031388325.1 Deinococcales bacterium | reverse complement strand
TGCAAAAACCCTGCCGCAGGTGGACCAAAATCTTTCCAGTAGGCTGGCATACCTGTAGCCGTTGTGGTTAAACCACCAATCCCGTGGTAGGGTTTTTGCATGTCACCAGTCCAAACTTTTATCGCAGCAATCCAAATAATCTGGGGGCTGATGCTTTTATTGCCAGTCTCGAAGCCGAACTTGAAGCGACCATTGCTGTTGAGGGCGCAGAGACGATTGCCGCATTCTTGGGCGAACCAACCCAAGGCGCAGGTGGGGTTTGCCCTGCGCCAGACGGTTACTGGCAGATGATTCGCAGGGTTTGCGATAAGCACCAGATTTTGCTGATTGCCGATGAAGTGATTACAGGTTTTGGGCGTTCGGGCAAAATGTTTGGAATAGAGACTTACAATTTTATTCCAGATATTCTCTGTCTGGCTAAAGGCATCACCAGTGGCTATATTCCGCTTGGGGCAGTTGGTGTGACCGAAGCGATTTATTCTGAAATGATTAAACCAGACCGAATGTTCATGCACGGTTTCACTTACTCGGGGCATCCTGTGGCGTGTGCTGTGGCACTCGAGAACATCAAGATTCTCGAGACCGAAGCCTTGCCCGAAAATGCTCGAGTGCGTGGCTTAGAACTGCTTGAGCAGATGCAAAGTGTGTTGACACATCCAAACGTTGGCGATGTTCGTGCTAAGGGTCTCATGATGTTGGTTGAAGTGGTACAGGATAAAACCACCAAAGCTGCCTACCCACCTTTATCCATCGGTGGCAAACTCCAAGCGGCTACACGAAAACGCGGTTTGATTGTGCGATGTGGTGACAATGGCATTGCGATAGCTCCGCCTTTGACCATTTCAAAAGCCGAAATCTCGGAGATTGTTGGGATTGTGACCGAGAGCTTAGATGAAGCCTTTGCCTAAATTTCTAAGCGCTCCTTAATTTGGGGGAGCATGGCATTGGTGCGAGCAAAACCCGCTTCAAATAGGGCTTGGGATTGTCCATATTCAAATGCGCCTCCGGGTAAATCACCGAGCGGTAAAATCAAATCCGCCCTACTCAAGCTGGTGCGGCGCAGGGCATCCCTCGAGATATGAGCGCTTCGCAAAATTACATCCAAGGCAGTTTTAGGGGCAATGGCTGGGGTGCTTTCGTCGCCAACATCCACTGCCATGACCACGGCTTGGGGGGCAATTTCTCGAGCCACACTGACTGGCACATTCTCGAGGACATGACCATCCACCAAGAACCGCCCGGCAATTTGCACTGGGGCAAAGACCCCCGGAATGGCACTCGAGGCAAGGGCAGCTTCAAGCATCGAACCTTGGCGCAGAATCACCCGTTCGCCAGTCATGATGTCCACCGCCAAAAAAGCCATTGGAATCAGCGAATCTTCAAACCGCGCCCCGCCAATTAAGGCAATTAAACTAGACCGCAAAGGCTCGGCACTGACCAAACCAGCCCCAAAAACGCCGCCACGAATCACTTTTTCCCAGCCCGCCACAGTTTTACTAAAAGCATCGAGTGGATTTGGATTTTTAGGCGGATGAAATAAATACTCAAGTTCGGCATAGCCCAAACGAAACTGATTTTGTGAAAGAGATGAAACCACTGAATGATCACTTAGAGAGTAAAGTTTGCTGCAGTAAAAACACCGCCAATACAATGCCGCGAGCA
>JANNEE010000771.1:0-1890 GCA_031388325.1 Deinococcales bacterium | reverse complement strand
CCGTTAAAGCTCCCGAAAGCTCGAAACGGTAAACCGTGCCGAATTCGGCGTAACGGGCTGGAAGGTCGCGGTACGATTTTGGACGAGCCGCAAAAATCATGTGGTGATGCGGGCAGTTCATTGGTTTTAGATAGTAATTCTCGTCGTCAATCACAATTGGGGCGTACATCCCATCGGCGTAGTATGGCAAATGCCCAGAACGGTGGTACAAGGCTTCTTTGGTGATGTGCGGACTAATCACATAATCATAGCCATGTTCTTGTTCTTTTTCGTACATGTAATCTTCGAGTTTCTTGCGAATAAATGCGCCTTTAGGCAACCAGAGCGGCAAACCCTGCCCGACCTCATCAGAAAAAGCAAATAAGTCCATCTCCTTACCGAGTTTACGGTGGTCACGTTTTTTAGCTTCTTCTTGCTGCCACAAGTGTTTCTCGAGTTCAGCAGCCGTCGCAAAAGCCACGCCATAAATGCGTTGCAGCATCGGATTTTTTTCCGAACCACGCCAATACGCGCCCGAAGTTGCGGTCAGCTTAAAGTGCGGCGGGATTAAACCAGTGCGCGGAATATGCGGACCGCGACACAAATCCGTGAAGTCTGACTCTGCGCCCTGACGATAAAAAGTCATTGGTTCAGAATCTGGCAGCCCTTCGATGAGTTCAGTTTTGTACCTGTCACGTCCAGAAAACTCGGCTAGGGCTTGTTCGCGGGTCACTTCAAACCTCGAGAGTTTCAAATCCCGAGCAATAATCTCTCGCATTTTATTCTCGAGAACCTCTAGTTCCTCAAATTTTAATGGTTCGGGCAAGTCAAAATCATAGTAAAAACCATTTTCGATGACTGGACCAATGCCCATTTTAATCGTGTCCCGCGCAAAACCCTTGGTGGCGTAAACCTCGAGAATCCCCTGTGCCATGACATGCGCCAAGGTGTGGCGCATCAAATCTATGGCTTCGGCAGGTTTACGGGTGGTCAGAATCTCGATTTTAGCCCCGTCTGGCAGTGGAGTCAGTAAATCCCAGAGTTTACCGTTGGCTTTAGCGCCAATGGCTTGTTCCGCGAGTTTAGGACCAATTAAAAGAGCCGCATCTAAGGCAGTTGCACCAATTTGCAACTCTAGCGCCTTACCATCTGGAAGAAATACCTGCATAAATCACCTCGAAAAGAATTTGTGTTCTAAGCTCGAGACATAACAAACCACGCTTCTCGAGAAACCGCACCCACCAAAGAATCAGACCCCGCGAGGGGTTCGGGTGGTGCGAACAGTCCAGAAGAATGACATCACGAGCGGTAGTGTAACACGATTCGCAAATTTTCGGCATACGCCAACTGAACAAGCTGTAGAATAAGCCATGAAAAAATGGATTTTGGTTCTATTAACACTAATTGCATTTTGCTCATTAGCACAAGCCCAAAGCTCGAGTGTTGGCTTAAGAGCCGGATTTCCCACTTTGTTTTCTGTGGTTTATGGACTGGATTTTGAAGCACCACAACGTGGCTTAGGCGCACGATTTATCTTGACGGGATTTGCGCTCCCAGTCTTTGGTGGTAATCCCGGC
This sequence comes from Deinococcales bacterium, assembly GCA_031388325.1. Taxonomy (GTDB): domain Bacteria; phylum Deinococcota; class Deinococci; order Deinococcales; family JAAFIG01; genus JAAFIG01. The sequence continues at coordinate 334 of JANNEE010000771.1, read as the reverse complement.
ATTTCAGTTTTATTGGCGGCTGAGGTCTTATACCGTGTTCCGATTGAGCCTTTGGGATTGAATGTACATGCAGGTTTAGGGGTTGGGGCTGGTGTTGGTGGTCTTGGAACTGCCAATTTACGTCCTGTATTTTTGCTCTACCCAAACCTTGGATTGGAGCTTTCCTTATTTAGAGGATTAAGTTTCACCATTGATTTTCAACCAATTTATGGAACAAATTACATTGGTGATTTTCGGATCGTTCAGAGTGTAGGCTTAGCTCTTGGATTAAGTTATCGCTTTTAATTCTGGGAGAGATTGTGAAAAAAATTCTTGTGGTGGTTTTCTTTTTGCT
>JANNEE010000733.1:0-5864 GCA_031388325.1 Deinococcales bacterium | reverse complement strand
TTAGGAGGTATTCATGAAAAGTAAGATTTTAGGGTTTTTAGCAACTGGGTTGGTAGCGGTACTGACTGCTTGCCCACCACCACCAGTCGCCACACTTACCGTTTCACCGACAACCAGTACGGTTGTGGTCGGTGCGGCAGCCGTTCCATTCACTGCCACCCTGACCAATGCCACTAGCACTATCAACTGGGCAATTAACCCTAGTGTTGGTACATTATCAGCCACCACTGGAACAACCGTCAGTTACACCCCGCCAGCCACCATTGCCAACAGCACCAATGTCACTTTGACGGCATCTTCTGGAACATTAACCGCCACGGCTGCAATTACAGTCAATCCACCCGCCACAATTGGGGTGAGCGGAACGGCTGTGGACAGCTGCGGTAATCCAGCGCCAAATGTCAATGTGATTGCCCTACCAACCGCAACCAGTCTCTTGCAATCTACAACCACAGGATCTAACGGACAATTTGCTTTTACCAATTTGACCACACCGTATACCTTGGCGGTTAATTTCTCGTCTGGAGGCACTACGATTGTTTTGGTCTATAAGAATTTGACCCGCACCACAGTTCGTGTTCCTTCTTTCTTTAACAGTGTGGTGCTACCCAAGTCTGGCACAATTACGGGTAATTTGAATGCTGGTGGAACTGTTTTATCACTTCCCACCCCCGGTGATCGTCGAACTAGGGTTGCCTTTGCCTCTAGTGCGGCTAACGGATTTGCCGACAGCAGCGTTACCAATAATCCATTTAATACTTCGGTTGGCTTTTGCACGGGCAATGCAGCCACAGGCGCATTGCGTGGTATGCAATGGAGGACTAATCCAGCTACTGGTTTACCCGGTGGAGCAACTACCCCTATTTTTATTGGTCATGGAGAGCGTGCTAGTGTTACAGTCGCCGATGCTGGCACAACCGGTAATCAAGACATCAATCTCAATACCCTTACTTCAGGGTTAATGACCACAACCATCAATAAGCCTAACGTCACCTATAACCTGACCAAATTGAGCCAAGGCTTGGTTTACACAGATGGTGGTGTAATGAGTCTGGGTTCACAAAATGCCAGCTTTGGTGATTCTGGATTAACCAGCATTGCCCCAGCCTTGAATACCCCAATTATTGCGACCACAACCATGATGGTACAAGCAGAGGCAACCGACACTGCTGGACGTAAGTCCATTGCTTCCAGAGTTGGTGTGGGCGCAAATGACAGCACCACCATTACCCTGCCCTTAGCCCCAGCCCTTGGTTCGCCAAATAATGTTGCCACTGGTGTTAATCTTGCCACCCAAGGATTTAATTGGGGTGCATTTTCAGGAGGTATGCACGTCGCCGTTTTCCAATCAGGAACAAAACAGATTATTATCTTTACTACAGCCAATAACACCACCATCCCGAGTACCTCGGACTTGGGTCTTGGCACGTTCCCAGCCGCCAGTCCATTTGGTTGGAATGTGATTGGCTTTAAGGGTACGACCACCGATGCTTTGCTTGACCCAAGCGGTGCAGTGGACATCTTTGGCGCACCGCGCAATGCTGAAATTATCCAAGGCGAATCAGAAGCTCGTACTTTCCAAAGTAACTAAAGCTACTGTTTAGTTTTGTTGATTTCACTCGAGCCTCCTTTTTTGGAGGCTCGAGTTTTTTATTTTGCTGTTGCTCGAGCCTTGGCTGTGGTTGGTGCGAGTAATCTCGAGTAGAAATTTGGGTCTAAAACTTTAGTACAAACAACCCTGTTTTCCTTGAGATTTTGGTTCATCACTCGAGAAAAATCCTAAAGTCCTAGCCAGACTTGCAAATACAAATAGTTTAGCTTAAACTGAACTTATGCAGCCTTTGGTGTTGGCGCGACTCCCCAGCCGCTTAAATGCCAAGCATCCAAAAATCATTGAAGACTTGCTTGTTATAGCTGAAAGCGGGCATATTCAAGCGCTCAAGTCAATCATTGAAATGCTCAAAGATTTTCATCAATTTGGACAAGATTCTCGTTATGCGAAAAAATTTGTAGGTTACCCAATTTGGGAACTTAAAACTGCTTCAAGAGGTGGAATTAAAGGTGGTGCGCGAGTTTATTTCTTCTTGTTAGAAACTGCCGAGGCTGTACTTGTCAATGCCGAAGTGAAATCCGATAATGCTCCAAGCCAGATAAAAATAAAAGAAGTGTTACAAGTCTACAAAGCTGTTGAAGCAGGATTACCTGTCCTCGAGAGGAGCAAAACCCATGAGTCTCAAAAAAATTAAAAAGCAACTTCGGCTGCTAAAAAAACCCGACATGGAACTCTTAATGTTACTAGAAGGGATTGAAGACCGACCAGCAAAAGCAACACAAGCCAATTTTCAAACAACCACTCCACAAGAAATCCAAGCCACCCTGGAAAGCGACCTGATAACCCAATCGGTTAGCCAACTGATTACCCATGCTCGAAAAAAACGTGGACTGACCCTTGAGCAAACCGGGCAAATCATGAATGTAGGAAAAGGAAGAATGTCGCAAATCGAAAAAGCAGGTGCAAACCTCGAATTGCAAACCCTAGCTCGAGTAGCCCAAGCCCTCGAGTACGACCTCAAAGTTTCATTTGTTTCGCGCCAGAATAATTTGGAAATTCTTGAGCAACAAGTCTCAAGAATGGGGTAACAAAATTTTTATTGCCTTGCTTCTGCTCGAGCCTTGGCTGTGGCTTGTGCAGGTAATCTCTCGAATCTACAACAAAAGTACGCAATTCGCGTATATTTTGTTGTAGAGTTCTTTGAAACAGATGCTTTTGTCAGAATCATAAATGATTACTTAAATGACGAAGAACTCAGGCTATTGCAGATTTATTTGTTGAATAATCCGGATTCAAGAAAAGTCATTAAAAAAGGCAAAGGCAGTGGTGCGGCAAAAGCCTTGTTGCGGGTTGCCGCCTATGCACCCGATGTGGTCTTAAAAGCCTTAAGCGCCCCAAATTAAGCGCTGTACAATTGCAAATACTGTCTGGCAGCAATATCCCAAGAAAAATCTGTACCCATTGCCTCGAGTACCTTTGCTTCCCAGTCTTTGGTACGCCATTGTGAGCGGGCATAACGGGCAGTGGCAGCCAGCGCCCAATCGGAGTAATCCCAGAATGGATAGCCTCTTGACTCTGGTACGGTGTCGGCTAAGCCGCCAACTGCTCGTGCAATCGGCAGTGTGCCGTAACGCATACTGATTAGTTGCGATAACCCGCAAGGCTCAAACAGACTTGGCATTAAAAAAGCATCTGAACCCGCATAAATTCGGTGCGCGAGGGCTTCGTTAAAGCCACTTGAAAAGTGAATGTTCGGGCGGGTTTGCATAAACCACTGCAAGCCTTGCTCTGCGCCTGTGTCGCCACTGCCTAGAATCACAATGTTCCACTGCTGCGCCATTTCCTCGAGCGCCCCAAACATAATACTTAAACCTTTTTGCTCCGATAAGCGGCTGACCATGCTTAAAGTTGGGCGCTCTGGGTCTAGGTTTAGTTCTTTACACATGGCTTCTCGAGCCGCTTGTTTACCTACTAGGTCGTGGTAATGGACTGGAATATAGTTGTCGGTACTCGGATTCCAGTAATTGGTGTCTATGCCGTTGAGAATGCCAGTCACACCTCGGTAGCGCAATGCGCCATCTAAGCCAAAGCCGCCTTCTGGGGTGGTAATTTCATAAGCGTAACGCGGTGAAACGGTACTAATCACATCCGAGTATTCAATTCCGGCTTTGAGGCAATTGGCATCTTTATTATACTCGAGTCCATCTACCCAGTAGGGTAAGCCCGTCCAAGCACGCACATCCTCGAGATTCCAACGCCCCTGAAATGCCAAATTATGAATCGTCAGCACTGTTTTAGCACGACGTTGGGCATCTGGTAGATTGCCAAAACGCAACAACGGCGCAAGCAGCCCAGATTGCCAATCGTTTAAGTGGTAGACATCTGGAAAAAAATGTAGCCCATGCAGCACATGTGGTACTGCCATACAAAACTGGGCAAAGCGGTAGACATCATCTGAGTAGCCGTAATAGCTATCACGGTCAAACAGATTGCCACCAATAAAAACCCAGCGCACCCCATGCGCTAAGGTGTCCGCTACACCCATTTTGCTGCTTAACAAAGGTGCTTCGACATCCCACAAATAATAGGGTGTGACATTTTTTAGGGTTTTATACCAAGGTGAAACCACGATGACTTCGTGTCCCATGGCAGCCAAAGCAATTGGTAGGCTCGAGGCAACATCGGCAAGACCACCAGACTTAGAATACGGATGAACTTCACTTGAGATTAAGGCTATTCGCATAAGATTTCCTTTTTCCACTTGACAGTTTTAGTTGAGATGCGTACACTCTACATCCCTTTCGAGGGAGAGACAATTTTTATCGGCTTAGGGTGTTATGCTCTAAAGCCGAGTTTGCCGTGTGAAACTTTTCTGGCAATGGTGCGTGTAAAGAGTTCGCAAACTCATTTGATTCTAAGGCAGGGGGAAAGATGGCACAGGCAAAGGCAAAAACAGTTTCTAAGGCAGTTGGGGCAACCTCAGCAAAGGCAGTTGGGGCAACCTCGGCAAAACCAGCCCCTAAAACCAGTCTCTCCAAAGCTCCTATAAAACCAGCCTCGAGTACCAAACCCCAAAGTACCGCGAAACCAGTCGCTGTTACACCACCCACTCAGACCAAGAAAGCGAATCCAACATCTACTGCTATGAGCAAATCATCTCCTAAACCAGTTGTTCAGTCCGAACCGCAACCTGTCGTTAGCAAAAAACCCGTGGCTCGAAAACCAGAAGCCACAACTGTTGTGGCTGCAAAACCGGTCGCAAAAACCACAGAAAAAGCCGTTGTCACAAAAAAAACCGCAGCAACTGCCGTTAGCGCTGCAAAACCGGATGCCAAAGCCACTAAACCAAGTTCAAAAATCAGTGCTGTAAAACCAGAGGCTGGTAAAGCCGAAGCGGGCGCAAAGTCTGGCGCTAAAAAACGTGCTTGGGTCGAGACTGACGCGATTAAAGACCTTGTTAAAAAAGGCAAAAAAGATGGAATGCTCAACAGCGCCGATGCTGCCGATGCGTTGGGCAGAGCCTTGCGTGAACTTGGCTTAAACCCAGACGAGACCGATGAATTTGACGACCTGATGCAGTATTTGCAATCCGAAAGTATTTTTATCGAAGACCTAGCCGATGATGAAGAACTCGAGATGGATGACGAAGCTGGTTTAGAAGGGGCTTTTGACGAAGAAGGCGAAAAAGAAGAAGACTTAGAAAATCGGGTTGCCGAAGAAACAGGGCGTTTAAGCACCAACGACCCTGTGCGCCAGTACCTACACGAAATTGGACGGGTTTCTTTGCTGACCCTAGAAGAAGAAATTGACCTTGCGCGTCGGGTTGAAGAAGGTGAAGAAGCCAAAAAAGCCTTTACTGAATTGCCTGACGATGCCGAAGAACGCGCCCGTCGTACCCTAAAACGCAAAGGACAAGACGGCGATGCCGCCCGTCAGCACTTAATCGAAGCCAATTTACGTCTGGTTGTCTCAATTGCCAAAAAATACACGGGTCGTGGCATGAGCTTTTTGGATTTAATTCAAGAAGGCAACCAAGGCTTAATCCGTGCGGTCGAAAAATTCGAGTAAAAACGCCGCTACAAATTTAGCACCTATGCCACATGGTGGATTCGCCAAGCCATCAACCGTGCGATTGCTGACCAAGCCCGTACCATTCGTATTCCCGTTCATATGGTCGAAACAATCAACAAACTGACCCGTACCGCCAGACAACTGCAACAAGAATTAAGCCGTGAACCGAGCTTTGAAGAAATTGCTGAGCAGATGGGACCGGGTTGGAACGCCGAAAAAGTTGAGGAAGTCCTGAAAGTTT
>JANNEE010000712.1:0-3036 GCA_031388325.1 Deinococcales bacterium | reverse complement strand
TTGGCGACTGAACAAGTTACGACATTGGCAACTGAACAAGTTACGACATTGGCAACTGAACAAGTTATACTTCAGAAAACAAACAATTAGGCTACAATAAGACACAGTGAATTTACGCCTCAAAACCATTCTGACCGTCAGCATCTGCGTTTTTATTTTGATGCTGACGGTTTATGTGTTACTTGGGCAACGCACCATTGGTGCAGCCCTCGAACTCGAGGCAAAAGACTTAAGCCGTAACTTAACCCGAGCCAAAAATGCTGTGATTAGCGAATTGCGGCAACTCGAGACCACCACCCTTGACTGGGCGGTTTTTGATGAGGCTTACGAATATGTCTTGGGAACAAACCCACGTTTTGCCGAACGCAATTTAACAACTAATTTAGGAATCTTAAATCTCGAGTATTTTGTGATTGAAAAACGAGACCGTATCCTGCTGACCCGTCAACGCCTTGAAGCCGACCAATACCGCGCTTCTTTTGAAGCACTGGGCGGATTTATCAACTCGAAACACTGGTTGTGGCAAGAATCTCAAATGGCACGTCAGTACATGGGAGAATTCAAAATTGAAAGTGGTTTGGTCTCCAACCAAGAGCAACTCTACTTTGTGGCACAAGCCGCCATCGTTCCCTCGAGTAACCCCAGACCTTCCAATGGACAATTAACAATGGTGCGGGCATTGGACATCGAAACCCTGAAAAAATTATCAGAATTAACCCAAGTTAAAATTAAAGTCGTCCAAAAAACCAGCCAAGAGTTTAGTGAAGGGGAACAAAAAGCCATCCAGCGCCTACTCAAAAACGAACCGCATGTCTTTTTGCCAGTCAACAACCAGAGCATAGATGGTTTTACCTTGCTTTCTAAGCCAAATAAAGCGGGAATTTTATTGCTCGAGGTTCGCACTGACCGCACCACCTACCAAACCGCCAGAGAATACTTGGAGCGCTTAGGTTGGTCTCTGACTTTAATAGGTATTTTGGTCACGGCTCTGATTTATGGTTTGCTTGAATTTGGTTTGTTGTCCAGATTAACCAGTGTTTATCAAGAACTCGGACAAATTGCTATTTCAGGCGATGTCAAACACCGTTTACCTGTTCGGGGACACGATGAAATTGGTTTGTTGACCCAACAAATCAACACTGTGCTGTTTCAAGTCGAAGAAACCCAAGTCAAAAGCGCTCAATTAGAAACTCGACTCGAGCGTCTGCGAAACATCGAACTCGAAGCCAGTTTAGAAGCCACGCGCTTAGAATTATTTGAACGTCTGGCTCGAGTTGCCGAATTCCGCGATAACGAAACGTCTTTGCACACCAGCCGCGTCGGAGAAATTGCGGCGGCAATTGCCATCCATATGGGAATCAGCCCCGAAGAAACCGAGCGTTTACGCTACGCGGCGCGACTGCATGACATTGGTAAAATTGCCATCCCAGACTCGATTTTATTTAAGCCTTCTGGTTTAGAAAGCGACGAATGGACTTTGATGCAAACCCACGCTGCCCTAGGCGCACAAATGCTTGAAGGAAGCGGTTCGCCCCTGCTCGAGATGGCAAGAATCATTGCCCTAACCCATCATGAACGTTGGAATGGCACGGGCTACCCACTTGGTTTACGCGGTGAAGAAATCCCGCTGATGGGTAGAATTGTGGCTGTTGCCGACACCTTCGATGCCCTGCTTAGCCCACGCCCATACAAACCTGCTTGGACACTCGAGGACGCGCTAGGAGAAATTGAAACCCACAGCAATTACTTATTTGACCCCACCATCGTTAAAGCCTTAATCCAAACTCACTTGAGCTTAAATACCTTAGAGAGAAAAAAAATATGAAACCACGTTTTACCCACGGTACAGAACTCGATGCCTACCTTGTCTTTGCTCTGCCAATTCCTAACCAAGACGTACAAAACCCACTTGACTGTAACCTAGAGCATTACCCCGAAAATCTGACCCACACTCGAGCCATAAGGCTGTATGGCGACACCGACCACCAAAATGCCCTCGAGACCTTACAAGCCCTGCTCGAGACCAAGGCTGTGCGCTGGCTGGAACTTGGAATGCGTGGCTACGGACTGATGGAAGGCAAACGCGAATACCGCCCGTGGCGTACACACAAGCACCTGACTCGAGCAGCCTTTTTAGGATTAAGCAAGCTCGAAGCTGAAATTCGGTATCACGCGCCGTTATAGCCCAGAGTACCACGTCTTTCTTCCCAAACTGTTTTTCCTGCCGAGTGCTTTGGTTTCAGCATCTGTTGGTTCATCAATTTAATCAACTCCAAGTGAAATTTTAAGGCAAAATGTTCACGGCTCGAGCCGCCACCAAAGCCACCGTTACCAAACTAATCAGGGCTTGAATCAACATCAACATTTTTGCTCGAGGGCTGAGCGGTAGCGTATCGGTTGGACTAAAGGCACTGGCATTGGTAAACGATAAAAATAAGTAATCCACAAAACTTGGTCGCCAATTGCTTTTGGCAAACTGAGGCAAAGTCATTTGGGTGAATAAAAAATCGGGATGCTCGAGTTTCTTGTGCATCCGCGCCACGGGTCCACCAGCATCAAGTTCCCAGTACCAAAGGGTAAATAAGATCATGTTGGTCAACCAGAGTTTTAGGGCATCAAAGAGTAATTCCACGCCATTGGCAAAGCCACCTTGTAACAACCAAGCCAACAAAACCCATAATGAGTAAAGATTAGCAAAGTTCATTAAAACAATTAAACCACTCACCACCATGCGCCGATGACGAAACTCGAGGGTGTTGTGTCTAGGTATGGACAAAAGCAATAAAAACACCAGAATCACCTCGAGCGCAGGCATTAACCAGTTTGGTCCGAGGGTCAGCTTTTCTTGCAAAGACAGTTGAAGGGCAATCACCACCAGCACCACTAGAGCGGCTGGATAGGTGTGTTCAAGCCGATGCTGATGCGTCAAGTTAAATCCTTTGCTGCGTCAGGTGCTTTAGTCAAACTTAAATTTTTTGAAATCTGTGTCTTCGCGTTGTGAAATAGGGTCTGGTTCTATGCCCATATTCGCCATGT
>JANNEE010000700.1:0-2424 GCA_031388325.1 Deinococcales bacterium | reverse complement strand
CACAAAAAACCAAACCGCTTCGGCAAGTTCCTCGAGTCTGCCAAGTCTGCCGATTGGAATCAGTTCAAGCGGCTTAGAAAGGCTATTTTCAATCACCCCGGGGCTAATCACATTGGCTGTGATGCCGTTAGCAGCTTCGGCTTGGGCAATGGCTTTGGTCAGTAAAATCACGCCAGTCTTGGCAATCACATACGGCAGTACCGTCGGGCGGGCTTGAAGGTGTTGCGTTCCAGCGAATCCAAGATTGATGATTCGTCCGTAATGTTGCCCACGCATGATTGGCAAGGCTGCATGACAAGTATAAAAAGTGTTATTGAGGTTGCTGTTTAGCATTTCATGCCAATCTTCGAGCGTCAGTGTCTCGAGTGGTTTTTTCAGGTAATTGCCAACATTATTGACCAACACCCCAAGCCCACCCAATTCTCGAGCCGCCACTTGCACCAATTCTACTGCTTGGCTCGAGTCGCGTAAATCGGCTTGTAGGGCAATGGCTCTGACCCCCAACGCCTCGAGTTCGGCGCAAGTGCTTAAGGCTTCGGCTCGAGAAGAATTGTAATGCAGGGCTATGTTGTAACCTTCTTGGGCTAATCTCAAGGCAATTGCCCGTCCGATGCCTTTGGCTGCACCAGTCACCAGCGCGGTTTTCATACTTTCCTCGGGAATTGATGCTCAACGCACCACTCGAGTAAACGCTTGGTGTACGAATTGATCGGATAGGTAAAAGCATCTTCTAAGCTGACCCAAGCAAACTCGGCGATTTCTTCGTTAGGGATAACTGCATCCGAATCGGAGTACGCCACAAACTCGAGACTGAGAAAATGGGCGGGTTTATAAAAATTGGTGTCCTCGATAATATCCGAGTAAAAAGCGTACTCTGGGTTATGAATCTCGAGTCCGACTTCTTCCTGCATTTCTCGAGACAGGGCGGTTAAGGTGTCCTCACCATAGTCTATTTTGCCGCCCGGTACGCCCCAAAGCCCACTCCATTTATGGGTTTTAACAATCAGGACTTTATTTTGATGGGCAATTAAGGCAGCCACGGCAGGCAGGGGATAAGACTTCACCTTCGGAGCTTAAAGCCAATCCAGACTCGAGACAAGCGTATTTGCTACAACTTCAAAGCAATTTGCGTAAAGCTGATTGGTACGATATGCTAAAAACAGATAAAAAAATAGAAATTACTCAAAAGGAGAAAAATGAAACTCGATTTAATCAGCATTGTGGTACAAGATATACAGCGCAGTTTGGCATTTTATCGGCTGCTGGGCTGGGAAATCCCCGAAGTGAGTTTAGACGAAAAACACGTTGAAATTACACTCGAGAACGGCTTGCGTTTTGCTTGGGATGACCTCGAGATGATGCGCTCTTTTGACCCAAGTGCCAGTATTCAGCCGCATATCGTCGGGGCGTTTCTTTGTTCCAGTCCTGAAGAAGTGGACAGCAAATACAACACTTTAATCGCGGCGGGGTATCATGGACATAAAGCCCCGTGGGATGCCTTTTGGGGGCAGCGTTACGCGATGGTTCACGACCCAGATGGTCATGGCATAGACCTATTTGCAGCCCTTTAACGCAAGCCAGATTTGGGTTTAAGACTGGTCAAATGCACTTGGGCAGCTTGGAGCGAATCAAATTCGAGTTGCTGCCCATTTTTTAAGTCGGTCAGCAACACATGCTCACCACTGGCACTTGGCTCGAGCCGAAGCAAGTAACTCGAGGCAGTGTTTTTCTTGGATTTTCGAGGGCTGGTCATGGTGCATTTGATGTTACTAAATACAGCGTCTCAAAAGCGTCTCAAACCAAAAATTCAAAACCACCCTTGGCATTATTCTCAAGCCTACCCCAAGCTAGATTTGGGTCGTGCGGTGGGCAGATAACAGCATTTTCGGCGTGCCATTGGGGGAATAATTGTTTGCGAGTCTCAAGCGTCATAACGGGGTAAAGGTCGTAACCCATGATGTACGGGTAAGCCACATGAGCGCTGGTCGGCAGTAAATCGGCGGTGTAAATCAGCACTTGTCCATCCGACTCGAGCCGCACCGCATTCTGCCCAAGGTTATGCCCCGGTATTGGCACAAGACTCAGTTCAGGATAAATCTGGGCTGTACCCTCAAAAGTATCAAATAAGTTCCGCTCGAGAATTGGTTCAAAATTGTGGGCGTTGTAACTGGCACGATTTCGTTCATGGGTGTGGGTCGCATCGGATAATTCTTGTGCCGAAACAATGTACCGAGCATTCTTAAAAGTAGGCTCGAGCAGTGGCGTGGTGTTGCGTCCAGCATGGTCAAAATGCAAATGGGTGTTGATCACCAAATCAATGTCGTCCGGTTCAAGTCCGACTTCTCGCAGGCTCGAGAAGATGCTCTGGTCGCGGTCAATGGCAAACATCGGTTCAAATTTCTCACCGCTTTTGTCGTCCATACC
>JANNEE010000676.1:0-4957 GCA_031388325.1 Deinococcales bacterium | reverse complement strand
GAAAACAATTTTCTTGTTTATAAAAATGAAAAAAATAAAGCAGGCATCTTATTAGATTCATCTGTTGGAATGGAGTTAGAGGATTTTCCTATGGGAAAACTTCAACGCAATAAATCTATCATTCAGCAATTTAGAGACCCGAGAGAAAATACACTAATTTATCTTCTTTCAACGAACTATCCACAAATTCGTATTTACCGAGAATGGACTTTTGGGCGTAAAAACATCCTCCGTAATCCAAAACCAGCCGACTCGAGAAACGATTACTTGGCAGAAGACTACTCTAATCTTGGGTTAGTCCTGAGCCGTTCAAGTGTCAATCCAGAGTTCAAAAATGCAATTCTCGAGAACCTGCGTTTGTTGTATCAGGGCTTGACTGACTTTAATGTGCTGATTCAGGGCGGCACAACCCAGATTTTTTTAACCGAAGGTAAATTTAGTATTCCCGCTACGCGCTTATCCGATGGAACATTGCGCTACTTGTGTTTATTGGCAATACTTTGTGACCCTAAGCCGCCGCCACTTATTTGTATCGAAGAACCAGAACTTGGGCTGCATCCTGATATTCTGCCTAGCCTCGCGCAGTTGCTTGTGACGGCAGCCACGCGGACGCAGTTAATCGTGACCACACATTCAGAAATTCTTATTGATGCCCTGACCGATTACCCAGAGTATGTGCTAATTTGCGAAAAAACCGATGGGCAGACACAAATTAAGAATCTGGATTCCGAGAAACTCAAAATTTGGCTCGAAGATTATCGTTTAGGTCAACTATGGATGCGTGCTCAACTTGGGGGGACTCGCTGGTGAGAATTGTTTAACTGGTCGAAGGTGGTGGTGATACGTCAGGCTTGCAAAGTGAGTGCCGTAAGGGTTTTCGGCTGCTGCTCGAGGAAGCTGGTTTTAGGGGGCGAATGCCAGAGATTGTGGCGTGTGGCTCGAGAAATCAGACGTTTAAGGATTTTAAGGTGGCTTTGCAGGATTCTTCTATTTTGGCAATCATGCTCATAGACAGCGAAGACCCTGTAGTTTTGTCACCTTGGGCGCACTTGAAAATTCGAGATGGCTGGTTGCAACCAAGCAACACCACTGAAAATCAGGTGCAATTCATGACGACTTGCATGGAAACTTGGTTGATGGCTGACCCAGAGGCATTAAAAAGTTTTTTTGGTGCTGGTTTTAAGGCAGGTAAATCATTGCCAATTACCAATTTGGAGTCCCGTCCTCGAGATAAAGTTCAGGATGCCTTGGCAGATGCAACCAGAGATTGTGGTCGAACTAGAAAGTATCAAAAAGGCAAACGTTCCTTTCAGGCACTCGCCAAACTCAACCCTAGTGTGTTGATACAATCAAAGTATTTTAAGCGCTTGGTGGATGAACTAGAGGCTTTGCGTTAATATTAGACGGCAAGTAACTTGACTTTATTAATGTGTCTATACCGCTATCTAATTTTGTCGGTCTTTTGCCCCAAATTGCTTTGATTTTTTATCCCATCACAACCCGAACCTTGTGCGACAACCCATCTTTTAACAAGGGGACGCTCGAGTCAACCAAACCGTCAATTTCGATGTACTGCACCCCTTTTGATACACCATCTGGGTTTTCGATGTTGATGATGTACACAGAATCGTGGTACTTAAAAGTAATCTGATAATTTGCCCAATTGGTGGGAATACACGGGTCTAGCTCGAGCCGATTACCACGTAACTTAAAACCCAGAATTGACTCGAGTCCAGCGCGGTACAACCAACCACTCGAGCCAGTGTACCAAGTCCAACCACCACGTCCGATGTGTGGGCTTTTGGCATAAACGTCGGCAGAAAGTACATACGGCTCGACTTTATATTGATTGACTTTAGCAAGGTTACTGCTGTGAGAAATTGGGTTCAGTAAATCAAACAAGACCGTCGCTTTATTGCCCTTGCCCAGCATTGCAAAAGCCACGATTGACCAAATGGCGGCATGGGTGTACTGCCCACCATTTTCACGCACACCCGGCACATAACCTTTAATATACCCGGGGTCGAGGGTTGTGTTTTCAAATGGCGGCGTAAACAATAAAATCATTTGGTCGGCGCGTTTAATCAGGTGCTGCTCGAGCGAATCCATAGCTTGGGTGGCTCGAGTGGCTTCGGCTGCACCCGAAATAACTGCCCAAGTCTGGGCAATCGAATCTATTTGGCATTCATCATTTTGGCTTGAACCGAGTGCTGTACCGTCATCAAAAAAGGCGCGTTTGTACCATTGTCCGTCCCAGCCGTGGGTCTCGAGCGATTGCTGTAAGGTTTGGGCGTGGTTGTGCCAGATTTGCGCTCGTTCGGGTTCTTGGCGAGTTAAAGCAAGTTTTGCCCAAGCGATTAAGTTGGTGTACAAAAACCAGCCTAGCCAAACACTTTCGCCTTGTCCGTGCTGACCAACGCGGTTCATACCATCGTTCCAGTCGCCTGAGCCAATCAGTGGTAAGCCGTGAATGCCAACCGCAAGGCTTTTACCCAGCGCTCGAGCGCCGTGTTCAAACAGCGAGGCAGACAATGCCGAAATACTTGGGGTAAAGTAGGCATCTTCTTGGTCTGGCAGAAGATTTGCCCCCTCAATAAAGGCAACCTGTTCATCTAACACGGCTGTATCGCCTGAAATCTCGAGATAGTGGCTAATCGCATACGGCAACCAAATCAAGTCATCCGAGATTCGGGTTCGCACCCCACGTCCAACAGGCGGATGCCACCAGTGCTGGACATCACCCTCGAGAAATTGTCGGCTGGCAGATAATAAAATCTGCTTTCTTGCCAGTTCGGGTTTGATACTTGCCATCGCCATGGTGTCTTGGAGTTGGTCACGGAAACCATATGCGCCGCCCGCTTGGTAAAAACCTGTACGCGCCAGAATTCTCGAGGAGAGTGTTTGGTATGGCAGCCAACGGTTAAGCATGATGTCCATCGCTCGGTTTGGGGTTTGGACTTGGATGGTGTTTAGGGTTTGATGCCAATGGTTTTTTATTGATTCGAGAACTTGGTGAATATCGGTGTTGCGGTAAAACTTGATTAGGTCTTGGGCTTTGGCAACCGAATCAGTTTGCCCGAGTAAAAAAATCACTTCAATTTTTGCACCAGCCACCAATTCAATGGTGGTTTGCAGTGCAGCGCACGGGTCTAACCCAGCCCCGATTTTGCCACTAAGTTTAGTTTTACTTTGCAGTGCCACGGGTGACTCGAGATTGCCATACGGTCCAATAAATTCTAAACGGTCACAGGTAAAACGCGCATCTTTACCTGCTTGCCATTGCACAATTAAATCGATAAAAGCTATTTTTTTGCTGTTTTCTTCGTTCCAATGATTACGGGCAAATATCGCTTTGGTCAGAGGGTCTTGTTCAGTAATAATGTACGCCGATTTATTTGCGCCTAACACCCACTCGAGGTAGCCAGTCACAGATAATTTACGGGTTTTGCCAGAACGATTTTCGATACTTAAACGCGAAATTTTTACAGGGTCAGACACCGCCACGAATTGGCTTAACTCGAGTTGTAAACCATGTGTGGCATGGCTAAAATGGCTATAACCTTGTCCGTGACAAATGGTGTACGGGCTGATTTCACGAATGGGGGATGGTGTAGCCGTAAATAACGCCAAAGTCTCTTCGTCTCGAATATAAATAATTTCTGAGATGGGGTCGGTCACGGGGTCGTTAGACCACGGGGTGAGTTTATTTTCACGGCTGTTCTCTGCCCATGTGTAACCAGCCCCCGATTCGGAAACTGTAAAGCCCAGTTTTTGGTTGCTAATCACGTTAATCCACGGGGCTGGGGTGGACTGCCCAGCCTCCAAAAAAATTTGGTACTCGAGTCCGTTGTGGGCAAATCCACCTAAGCCATTAAAGAACTCGAGGTTGGGACGGGTTAGTATTAAAGGTAGATTGCTTTTTGAAGAACTGATTTGCGGTTTTATAGGCAGCACGGGGCGGATGGTGCGACTGCGAATGACTTGTTCGGTTAGCGTGCCTTGTTGACTGAGCAACATGGCTCGAGCCGTGCTTTGAAGTAAATCCTGTTCGGCGGGAAAAAGTAAATCGGCACGCAGCGTAAAGACCCGACCTTGACTTTGGTCTCCGCTTTGAGGGCTGGTGGAACGCAATAAATTTAGGATTGCTTCTTGCAATTCCTGCATATACGAGGTCGGCTGTTCGTTGAGGATAACCACATCCACCTTTAAGCATTTGCTTCGCCAGTATTCGTGCGCTCGCAGGATTTGACGCACAATCTCGAGGTCGGCAAGGTCGTTTATTCGCAGTAGCAGCATCGGTAAATCGCCAGAGATACCATGTCGCCATAAGCCGGACTGTCCAAGGGCATTGCGTTCTAAGACAGCACTCGAGGCTTGCATTTCGGGGTTTTGATACAGCAATTGGGTGGCAAGTCTTTGAAAAATATGGGCTTCATCGGGGCTAATCCCCAGATGATGCAATTGCACCTGAGCGCGAGTCCACGCCAGCGTTAAACCACGTTCAAAGGCATCTGGGTCGTTGTAACGGTCTGCTAAGTCCAGCACAGCTTGGCGACTCGGGGCAATCATAGTCGCAAAGGTGACTCGAGCCGTCGCACCGGCTGGCAAGTGAATTGTTTGGCGCAAACTAAAAATTGGGTCTAGCACCGCACCGACTGTGCCAGATAAGGGTGTGCCAGCCAGAATTGCCACTGGATTTTTAAGGCTTTGATTGCGTCCAATAAAACGCGCTCGGTCGGTTTCAAATTGCAAAGCTGAAAGTGGCTCGAGAACAACCCCCTCGAGCCGTATGCTTTCGATTATTGCAGTGTGGGCTGCCCAGTACACCAATTCTTCGGGTGAACGCGGACGGCGGGTTGCCAGTAACACCCCAAGACTGGGTTCAAATTCGGTTTGTACAAAGAGTTTAGCAAAGGCGGGATGGGCTTGGTCGGCGGATACAGAAGTTAAGACAATT
>JANNEE010000638.1:0-2810 GCA_031388325.1 Deinococcales bacterium | reverse complement strand
GTCCTACAACCCCAAAATGCGAGCATTCTGGTTTGGGCTGATCCGTTTTCGCTCGCCGCTACTTACGGAGTCGAATTCTCTTTCCTTTCCTCCGGTTACTAAGATGTTTCAGTTCACCGGGTTCCCATCCTTGCGGATACTCACTGTTCACAGTGAGTGGGTTCCCCCATTCGGACATCTGCGAGTCATAGTTCATCTCCAACTCGTCGCAGCTTTTCGCAGGTGATCGCGTCCTTCGTCGGTTCTAGTGCCAGGGCATCCACCGTGCGCCCTTAATAACTTGACGTTAAGTCAAAAAATACTAAGTAATAAATTACATTAGACATTCATACTCGAGTTTTAACAACCTAGAAAAACTAGGCGTAAAACGAGTTTTGTCTCGTCAACAACAACCACACTGTCAAAGAACTCGCTCGCATTCGAGATGGTCTCGAACGAAGCGACAAAGAATGTATCACCCATTAGATGGCTTGTCAACAGGGGTGAGGGAGACGAGAGGAAAGAAAGAAAGAAGCGTGAGAGACAGTGTTAAAATCCTATAAATAGCTCGCGATAGTAAAAAAGAGATGGTGTGTGAACTCGAGTATAAAGAAAATGTGGCTCGAGATACAGCGAAAAACGAAAGGCAAAAAACAACATCACAGACAGACAAATCTCGAGAAGTGGAGCAGAAAGCCCCTCATCAGCCTTCGGCAGCGACCACGCCCGTCAGGTGCGCGTATGTGGTCAAGATAGCTTTTCCAAAAAAACGGGAGAAGCGCTCTTAAGGAAGTATAAATTCGGGGTTCGTTCTTTAGATAAAAAACGTTAGAGTACAGGTATGCCAGTTCTCGAGCATTCAACGATAGAGTTTTTAGAGCATTTTAAGGCTCATGCTGCCCGTGTTTTTTTGTATCCTCAGATTGAGGCTTCGCCGCTTCTCGAGGTTCGGGTTGGTGGGCGGGTAGTTTATTTGTTTGACCGAACAGGTCCTTATAGTGCGGTGAATGGTGAGGCACTGATGATTGTCAATCCGATGGTTGATAGTTTGAGCGTGGTAGAAACCCAAGAAGCCGATTTGAATGTGCTGGGGATTTCTAGGCTCGATGGTGTTGGGCGGGTCGTGGCGGTTGAACCAAACCATGTGGTCTTGGAGGCTCGAGCGCTTTTGGTGATTGGAGTGCTGGACGATTCTTGGCGCAAAGTCAAGGTTGGTGATTGGGTTGAGTTCTCGAGTTTAGAGCCAGTCCATGGTTTTTTTGTGAAAAGCATTCGTTAATTTCTAAAGCCCTTCACAGGCTGTTCTGGGTTGTGTCAGAATAGCGCGGTGCAATGCCCAACGTGTGCTGAGCCTGTCAAAGCAGGGTGGCGTTTTTGCCCTGCTTGTGGTGCGATGCTGATGCCAGATCGCGCTCAGGAGCAACGTCGTGTGGCGGTTCTGTTTGTGGATTTGGTTGCCAGTACCAAATTAGCCAAGAGTTATGGCAGCGAAGAGTATTTTGATTTGATGGGTGAGATTTTAACTGTGCTGGCGGGTGAAATCGAAGCACTAGATGGACATGTGGTGCAGTTTCAGGGTGACGCGGTATTGGCGGCGTTTGGCTTGACCAAAACCCATCCCGATGATGCCGTGCGGGCATTGCGGGCTGCCAAATCTTGCTTGAGTGCCATCGAAGCCTACGGGACTCGAGTTGGTTTAGAGCTTGAAGGACGAGCCGGCATTGATACCGATATTGCTACCACAGGTTGGGTCGGTAAGGAATTAACGCTCTTTGGAAATGTGGTTAATTTATCAAGGCGTTTATCGAGTGCGGCTGAACCGGGTGAAGTGCTGGTTTCGGAACGCATCCGTGATGCCGCCCGAAGCCAAGCCCAGTTTATGTTGGCACACAGCCGAGTGATTCGTGATTACAGCGAAGAACGCGGTCCCTATAGATTGATCAATTTTAAGATTGCCAAAAATAATGCGGTTCAAACGCCGTTTCAAGGCAGACGCAACGAAATGCGCTGGCTCGAGAATTTATGGAGTCAAGCCCAGCAAGTGGGTTTGGTGCAAGCCCAGATTGTTGGCGCTACTGGGGTCGGTAAAAGCCGTTTGCTGCAAGAATTTACCCAGCGACTCGAGCAAGAAGCCCGTTGTATTACGCTTCATGCCAAGCAAAAACTTGAAAACGATGCGCTTGAACGCTTGAGTGAACACGAAGCATTGGTGATTGTTCTCGAGAATGCCGAGCAATTTTCAGATGATGTTCTGGCAAAATTACTGATGCCCAGCCCTAGACCGCGTTTGGTGCTGCATCATCGGCGCAGTTTAAGATTGCCACAAACTGGAGCAGTACCAATGGAGAGTCTGCGCTTAAATGGCTTTGGGTTCATTGAAGCGCGGGCTTTACTCGAGAGCCTTGGCGGTCCACAACCGATTAGTCTGGTACAACGTTGGCTGGAAATCTCGGCGGGTAATCCGTGGTTACTCGAGCGTCTTGGACGCACCACCCAAGAACCGAATTTTCAAGCCGATGCACCTCAGTTACCCGACAGTATCTCGAGGGCAGTGCTTGAACGGCTTGATGAATTGCCACGCTCCGCACGAGAAACATTATCAGCCGCCGCGCTTTTTTCCGATGGAGTTTTTGCTGGGGCGTTAGAAGCGATTCTAAACCGTGAAGTCAGCTCAGACATTGAAAAAATGGTGCTTGGTGGCTGGTTGACCGAATTATCGCCAAGTGCTTTTGCATGTGAAACCTATTTTGTTTTCTCACTACCGATTTTGCGACAAATCGCCACGACCCTAACGCCATTAAAAGGCAAGAAGCTACTGCACTTTGGTTTAG
>JANNEE010000632.1:0-6351 GCA_031388325.1 Deinococcales bacterium | reverse complement strand
ATTTTACCAACCATCGAAGCCTTTGTGATGTCGTTTCAACGCGAAGGTCTATTAGGGCGCAACCGTGTTTTTGCTGGGTTTGAGAATTACCTCGAAGTTTTTTCGCGCCCCGAGAATCTACAAAGTGCTTGGCAGAGCCTCTACTTTGCACTAATAGTTGCACCCCTCGAGATTGTGCTGGCGTTTGCAGCCGCCCTTTTGATTTCACGTCCATTTGTTGGTGTGGCAATTTACCGCACGTTATTCTTTCTGACCACAGCCGTTCCCACTGGCGTTGCCGCGATTGCTTGGAGTTGGTTCTTAAATCCGCAAACGGGTTGGGCAAATTGGATTCTCGTTTCGCTTGGTTTAGAGCCTAAGCAGTGGTTACTTGATACCAGTACGGCGCTTCCGACCCTAGCAGTGATTACGGCATGGGCTGGGGTTGGTTTTGCGGCAATTTTACTGACCGCAGGTTTGCAACAAATCCCCGAAGATTTATACGAAGCCTCACGGATTGATGGTGCAAATGGTATTCAGCAATTTTGGAATATTACCATTCCACTGATTTCACCTACGCTTTTTTTGGTCACACTGCTGGTTTTTTTGCGTTCCCTGACTACTTTTGGTCAGATTCATTTGCTGACCCAAGGTGGTCCAGCCGACTCAACGATGGTCTTTATTTACCGCATTTACCAAGATGCCTTTTTTAATTTTAGGCAGACGTATGCCGCCGCCCAAAGTGTAATTTTATTTTTGGTGTTACTGATTCTGGCATTGCTGCAATTTAGGTTTATTGGGCGCAAGGTACATTATGAATAAAACCCTTTCTCGAGTTTTGTTTTACGTGGGCATCAGCTTTTATGCGGCGCTCTTGGTCTTGCCGCTTCTAACCATGCTTTCGGTCAGTTTTCGCTCAGACGGCGATGTTTACAACCCCAGTTTTTTCCCACCCAACCCAACTTTAGAGCCGTACCAGATTGCCCTCGAGAAATTCCCTGTGCTGCGTTTTTTAGGCAATAGTTTTTTGGTCTCGAGCCTTGTGACCCTTGGGGTAATGCTGATTTCAAGTTGTACGGGTTACGCACTGGCACGGATTTCTTCGCCTGTCAGCAATTTTATTTTTGCAGTGGTGATTGGTTTACTGCTCGTGCCGGGTGAAGTTACGTTTTTACCGCTTTACATCATGATTAACCGCCTTGGTTGGATAGATTCTTACCTTGCCCTGACTTTGCCATTTATTGCCAGTCCGATTGGAATTTTTTTGATGCGCCAATTTTTTAAGAGCCTGCCCCAAGAACTTTTTGATGCGGCTCGGATGGATGGGGCTGGACACCTGCGGATGCTTTGGCACATTGCCATGCCCTTAGCAACTCCCGCCCTTGGCGCATTGGCGGCTTTGACCTTTCTTGGCACTTGGAACATGTACCTTTATCCGCTCGTGGTCACAAATTCCGAGGAATTACGCACTGCTCAGATTGCCTTACGTTTTATTAGCGCCGACGAAGCAGTGCGCTATAACATTGTGGCTGCCGCCGCCGTGATTATTTTACTACCCACGTTAATCGCTTTCTTATTTGCTCAACGCGCCTTTGTTCGCGGTATTGCGATGGGCAGCTTAAAAGGGTGAGTGGCTGCTGGTCTTAGCTTTACTTCTCGAGAATAAATTTTTTTACTTGAACAACCAACAACAATTAACTTATTTCGACCATGAATGGTTTCACGGAGGAACGTATGAAAAAACGGTTTTTGGCTCTTGGTTTGGCAGTGTTAAGCGCAGCAACACTGACTCTGGCACAAGGTGGACGCACCACCGTCACCTTCTGGTATGCACTTGGCGGCAGCATCGGCGAACAAATCGAACTCTTGGTCAAAAACTACAACAGTAGCCAAGACAAAGTAACCATCAAAGCCGAATTTAGCGGTAATTACGACGATACCCTCAACAAAATGCGTGCCGCCCTACAAGCTGGTAAGGGCTACCCCAACGTGGTACAGGTCTACGACATTGGCACACGCTTTATGGTGGATTCTGGGGCAGTTGTGGCACTCGAGGACATGGCAAAAAAAGAAAACTTTGACATCTCTAAACTGGTTTCACAACCACGCAATTACTACACGGTAGACGGCAAAATGTACAGCTTGCCGTTTAACTCGAGTAACCCACTTCTTTACTTTAATGCCAGCGCCCTCAACAGCAGCAATATCGAACAACGCCCGTTTTATAACCTCGCGCAACTCGAGGACACGATTAAGCGCTTAACAGTTAAAGACGCAAGCGGTAAAACCAGCCGTTACGGCATTACTTGGCATGCCGATTCTTGGTTTGTTGAACAATTTGGCTACAACAGTGGTCAAGCCTACTGTAACAACGAAAACGGACGCAAAGCCCGCGCCACCGAAACCACCTTCAACAACCCAGCCGCCGTTGCCTTCTTAGAGATGATGGGACGTTTGGTGTCTGGTGGATTTGCTGCCCCAGTCGGACGTGACGGCACTGCCAGCTTAAACACTTTTGTCAACGGACAAGCCGCTATTTACGTTTCCTCTACCGCCAATTTGTTTGGTGCAACCCGGGCTGTTGGTGGAAAATTCCCAATCCGTACATCTTTTTACCCGTTCCTCAAAGAACGCAATGGTGTCGCTATTGGCGGCGCAAGCCTCTGGATGCTCAAGGGTTTTACTGAGACCGAACAAGACGGCGCATTTAGCTTCATCAAATGGATGCTTGAGCCAACCACCCAAGGACGCTGGCACTTAAACACGGGTTACTTTCCAGTGATTCAAGGTGTGACCAAACGCCCAGAAGTACAAACTGGTCATACCAAAAATCCAAATTTTATCACCGCTATTCGTCAACTCGAGACCAGCAAAGTCAACACCACCAGCGCTGGTTGCTTGATGGGACAATTCACCGAGATTCGTACCTATGTGGTCAGTGCGTGGGAAGAAGTCCTCAAAGGCAAACCCGCTAAACAAGCCTTGGATGAAGCGAAAGTTAAATCCGATGCTGCACTGCAACGCTACAACGCGACTGTGGCTCGTTAAGACACCATCATTCTTGGGTGGCTGATACCCCATCTCGAGATTGCAAAAATAATCACCCCGCTCTGACTCGAGCGGGGTTTTTTATTGGGTCATTCGATTGCCAAAGCCACTTGGATATTCTCGAGAAGGCTGCACTGCCTGACAATTTACATGCACCTTGTTTGCTTTATTTTGAGCATTTTTATTAACGGCTCAAGTGGTTCAAGACCAGCAAAAACCCCTCGAGTATCTCGAGGGGCGTAGGAGGGAGGAAGTACCCGAGTGGTTAAATTAGCGTCCAACACCTGCGGCGACATTCAATGGTTTCTCGAGTTTCAACCAGATAAACTCGTTGGGGTCTTTGACCTCTGCGCCGCGTCCACCTTTGGCATCAAAGTTATTATCGTTGGCAACCAGAATTGTGCTGCTGTTTAAGACAATTACATTTTCTATTGTTACAAATGGAAAAGCAAAAACACCATTAACGGTGCTTGGCGCAAGTTTATTGGCATCTGAGATGTTCATTAAATCTGCCACCAATTCTTTTTGGGCTGCGCCTGTTGCGTCTTTTTTGCTCAGGTCAATTTTATAGATGCGTTTGAATTTAGCGGTTGCGCCAGAGCCGTTATCGCGCTCAATCACCAAGTATTCGTTATCGTTAATCACCGTGAAATCACCAATCGCATGAGTGGTTTCTTCCATTTTGTAAAAGGCGGCAATGCCAACAAATTTCTTGGTCGCCATGTCAAATTCGTTAATTCGTAACATCCCAGCCGTGTCGGTCGAAACACTGCCCTCGAGCAAGCCGTAAATTTTTGATTTGCTTGGATTGGTGGTCATGCCCTCGTAGCCCCTCGAGCCGCCAAGGTTTGCACTGCTCATCTGTCCGGGGTTTGGCGAAGCGGCGAGGACAGCAGGATTGTTTGGGCTACGCACCAAGTCCTTGCTTGGGTCTTTGCCTGTTCCGTAATCTGGGGTTGGGATTGGGGCAGACAGCACTTTGCCTGTGGTGTCTACGTTAATTAAGTACGGTCCAAATTCTTCGCCAATCCAAATTGTGCCATCCGAGGCAAGCACAAAGCTCTCTGGGTCAAAATCAAAACCAGTCAGGAAACGACTGGCGGAGTTTTCATTAACGATGATGAACGGGACTTTTTTATCTGGGTCACGCAATTGAATAAAGCTGTTGACTTTTACCGTACCAGCGCCGCCAGTCATGGTTTTTGCAGCTAAACTGACATTGTACAAACGCAATAAGTAATCAACACTGTTGTACTTTGTACCAAAACCGTTGTCCGAAAGCATCCAATAATTGCCGTTCGCAGCAAACTGAATGCCACTAAAGCCCTGTACAGGTTGGCTGGCAAAACGTGGAGCCGCCGCTTTGCTTCCATTGGCATTAAATTGTCCACTGGCAGCCCCTCTCGAGAAGGTATCGGCAGGCAAAACCGCAAAACCAATCAGGTCGGTTTTAAGACTTTGGGCGAGGACGGTAGCCGTGGCAAGAATGCCAAATGCGGATAAGATTTTTTTCATACCTTAAGTATTCTTGTTTGGCTTAGTCAGGATTAGGTCATTGACAAAAACTTGACATGGCAAAAGTAACTTTAGTATTCATCGAGTAATTTCTCAAGTTCACTTTGACCTTGTTTGACCGTAGCCACTTTATCTCGGAACAAGCTGACAATAATCTGGGCGGTTTTATCTGGCTCGAGTCGCAATTCCTCGCCTATCGTGTAGACATCCCGAGAACCATCGAGCATTTTAATAAATAAATTTGCGACCATTCCCGCCGGTGGGTGATAGGCGGCGCTTAAACTTCTGACTCGCTCGAGAATAATTGTGCGTAAACCCATTACAGCCGCAAGCTCGAGTAAACCCTGCCTATATAAACGCAGTGCCGCGCGGTAGCCACGCAACCATGAGCCGTGGCTGTCGGTCGCATCTGCCGCGAAAAGTTTTAGAACCGCTTGTAACGAACGCCGCCCATTGACGGCTGTCAAGATTTGCCACTCATCACCCGAGAGCGAAACACCACTTAGACTCGAATTAGGACGGCTTTTCAGGACAGTGCTTAAACCAAGCTCTGAAACACCAATTTCGTCTGCCAATGTGATTGACTCGAGCAGCGCCCACTGCACCGAGACTCGGGTATAGACACTGGGCAGCTTGTCATCGCGGTAATAGGCAAAATAGCTTTGCTGCTTTAAGATTAACTGATTAACCGACAGTAAAATCTGGGTTTTCATGGCTTCAAATAGGGCTTCACGCGAGACCCGAAATTGAGAGTTATTTAGCAGCACTTCGCCCAAAGGCAGTCCAGCCGAGAGTTTTAGGGCTTGGGATAAATCAATTTCCGATAGCTCGCCACGCCGTAGCAAAATTGTACCAAGTGGTTCACAACCACTCGCCCCAATGATGTCACCATCGAGTAACTGCAAACGAATCCCGCTCGGCTGAAATTCCATCCAACCAGTTGGATGCAAACCGGGGACTCCATTCAAAAAATCGGCGGTGGCAATATGATTTAAGCTCCCTTGTAAACTTGGAGAACGAGACACCTCATCTGTCTTGGCTGGACTTGGGATAAAAACAGGGGTTCTCGAGGAAGATAAGCTCATGCCCTATTCTCATGGCGCAAAGTCAAGGACTTGTCAGTGATTGGCTTCGTCCTATTGCCAAATACAAGAAACCTGCCTCGAGCATGGAGTTTTTAACTAAAGCATTGCGTCCATCGAGGATAATTCTTTGCTTCATTGTCTGCCCAAGTACAGCCCAGTTTGCGGTTTTGTACTCCGACCATTCCGTAACCAAAATGGCAGCATCGGCATTAGTTAAGCACACTTCAAGACTAGGGTTATTTGGTACAGTTGTAATTTTCATTTGTTCAAGCATTGGGTCATGTGCTATAACTTTCGCCCCTCGAGCCATCAATTCCAAAGCAATTTCTAAACCAATAGATTCACGTAAGTCATCGGTCTCTGGCTTAAAACTCAAGCCCAAGACTGCAATACGCCGCCCACGAAAACCATTTAAGACCTGCTCGAGCCGTTCAAGCGCTCGAAAACGCTGTTGGTTGTTGACTTCAATCACGGCTCGCAACAAACGAAATTCATAACCGCTTCTCGATGCCAGTTGATTTAAGGCTCGGGTATCTTTAGGAAAACACGAACCACCATACCCCAGTCCAGCTTGTAAGAAATCTTTGCCAATACGTTTATCCTCTGCCAACACCGAAACAATCTCATCAATATCAGCACTGGTGGCATCGCAGACGTTGGCTATTTCATTGATAAAACTAATTTTCATGGCGAGAAAAGCATTGGCGGCGTACTTGGCAAGTTC
>JANNEE010000612.1:0-2890 GCA_031388325.1 Deinococcales bacterium | reverse complement strand
CCTTGACTTTACAAAAACCATTAGATACCCTCAAACCATGATTCGTTCACTTGGTTATCAAACCGATTTATTCTTTCGTGGTTTTGAAGGCGAAATTCTCGAGCGAGACGAGTACACCGTGATTCGCACGCCGAAAAATCCTACTTACCGTTGGGGTAATTTTTTACTGTTCAAACGCGCCCCCACAAGCGCTGACCTCGAGCCGTGGCAAACCGCTTTTAGCCTCGAGCATGAAGCAGCCCCACATATTGCCCTTGGTTGGGATGACCCTGAAAAGGGTGATGTTAGCGCTTTTACGGCGGCTGGATTTGATTTTGACCAAAGCATTGTCATGACTGCCACAACAGTTTATCAGCCGCCTAAAGTCAATTTAGAATGTCAAATTCGCCCACTCGAGGGGTCTGATTGGCTCGAGTGGATAGATATGGAATGTGCCGTCAATGATGCCCTACCCGAATCAGAACGCGAGGGGGCTGGCTACCGCGTTTTTGTCGAACGCAAAGGTGTAGAGATGCAGCGCATGAGTGCAGCTGGGCATGGGCATTTCTGGGGCGCGTTTCTTGGGAATAGATTGGTGGCAAGTTTAGGCTTGTACTTCTGGCAGGATGTGGGCAGATTCCAATGGGTGGCAACCCACCCAGAATTTAGGCGGCGTGGTTTATGCGGCACATTGGTGCATCATGTGGCAAAACTTGGACTCGAGCAGGTACACACCCTTGTGATGGTGGCTGACCCTGAGTATGTAGCGGCTGGAATTTATGAAAGTGTGGGGTTTAAGCCAAGCGAAAAACAATTCCAACTCGAGAAGGTTTGATATGCTACGAAATTAACTTATTCGCTGTCCTATATTTGATTTAACGCTCGAGTAATGGTTTTTCGTAGTACCGAATCTATTTTTAGGGTCAATGCCATTTCAAAAACAGGTTTGGCTCGAGCATCGGTGCAGGTTTGGGTTAATGCACCTACGGCTGCCATTCGGACTCGAGGGCTACTGTCCGAGAGAGCCATTTGAATCAGGATTGGTGTTAGGTCATCGGACTGGTTAAAACCTGTTACTTTGCACGTCTCACAAGCAATACTGTGAATCGCAGCGCGGCGAACTCGAGGAATCGGGTCTTGTAAAAGTTGTCTGAGAACGGGAATACAACGTTCATCTGCCATGTGGTCGAGTGCCATCACGCAATCAAAACGCACTCTAGGTTCAGGATGAATGCAGCCGCGCAGTAAGCCATCCAATAACGCCGAAATGCTGTTGGTCTTGAGTGCATAACTACGAACCGCAAGAATTTCATGCAGTGGCATTTGAGCAAATTTCTGTCCAAGTTGTGCAGAATCCACAACCGCATACTCGAGTAATTCCTTGGTTAGCGCGATAGGTTTGGCTTGTTTAATCATTTTGGCTTCAACGAAGACTTTTAAGCGAGTCCAACTTGGAAAACCGTAAGCTCGAGCTAAGGCGAATTGTGCTTGTGTCAGTGTGATTTCTTCGCGTTGCTGTTTGGCTTTGGCTTGATTTTTTAAGTGTCCTAAATTGGCTTTGCTTGGTAACTTTGGCATACAACCCCTTTCAGATTTGCCCGTGTCTGCATGGGGCTAGAAAGTAGGTTTTTGATTTTAACTAAAGCCGTGGGCTTTGCCCTGTTCGCAGACTGAACGCAACGGTTTTGCGTTGTTTTGATTATTAAACATGAAATCGAAGAAATGCAATACGCTTTTTGACCTTTTGCTCAAACCAATAGAAAGCATCATAAACTGCTGATGTATTTTGCAGCACACCGCAGCCTTGCCCAGTTCGTACGATGGCGCGAATTTTAGGAGAAAACATGACCGCACTCGAGTTGCAAGGCTTTTTGAATCAGTTAATCGTCAACAATGTCAAACTCGCGGTGATGCTTTGGGGCGCTCCGGGGATTGGTAAGAGCAGTATTGTGCAGCAAGTGGCAAAAGCCCACGGTTTAGATTTTGTGGACGTGCGGCTTTCGCAACTTGCCCCCACCGATTTGCGTGGGCTACCTGTGGCAGAAGATGGCACTGCCAAATGGTTTCCGCCAGAGTTCTTACCGACCTCTGGTTCGGGGATTTTTTTTCTCGATGAACTTAATATGGCTGCTCCAACCATGCAGGGGATTGCCCAGCAACTTATCTTGGATAGAGCCGTGGGGTCGTATACTTTACCAAATGGTTGGTTTGTCTGGGCAGCGGGGAATCGGCGCGAGGATAGAGCCAGTGTCTTTGAAATGCCCGCGCCTTTGGCAAATCGGTTTTTGCATCTCGAGATGAACGCCGATTTAGAGAGTTTTAAGGGTTATGCCTTAGATAAAAACTTAAACGAACGAATCATTGCATTTTTGGCATTCAGACCAAATTTACTTCATGCCCCAGACAATGCCCGTCCAGCTTGGGCGAGTCCACGCAGTTGGGAAATGGCTTCTAAACTGATGGCGGCAGGTTTACCAATTGCCCCAGCCGTGGGCGAGGCAACCGAAGCTGAGTTCAGGGCGTTTGAACGGATTTACTCGAGCTTGCCTGAAATAGATGCGATTCTTTCGGGCGCAGCGCATCTCGAGTTTCCACTTGAACCGAGTGCGCGGTACGCCGTCACGATTGGCTTGGCAGCAAGGGCTAATGGTGTACAGCAAGTGCTGAATGCCTTTAAGTGGTTGGTAGATAAAGCCGAGGTTGAATGGGTACATTTTTATTGTATGGATGCACTGGCTAAAATTAGGGCGGCTGGGCAGCAGGGTGTGATGGCTGAATTGGTTCATCGTGAACCGCGTTTGCGTGAGTTCATTAAAGAAATTATTGATTTAACAGGGGCGTAATGACCGATTTTGATTTGGCAAAAGACCCAAACACCGACCCAAAACTGCTGGGGAAATTGGCGTGCAGC
>JANNEE010000591.1:0-2744 GCA_031388325.1 Deinococcales bacterium | reverse complement strand
CTTGCTCGAGAGCATCTTCACGGCTTAAACCTGTGGCGTTTTGAATAGCATCCAAGCGGCTTAGGTTGTCGGGTGATAGTTCAATAGTGGTCATGACTGGATTGTATAACAGCTTGCTCGAGGTGTCTGTATTCCCTCGCGGCTGTGGTTGTTCACAAGTGCGCGGTGCAGTCTGTTCAGTGGCTCGAGTCGCATGAGTTAAAACCCTTGGACTAATTTTAGTATTTTTGTTGGAATCTTAAAACCGTTCGGGTATCGCTTAGAAACGGACAAAACCTCTATTCCTATAACCTTTCCTGTACGGCTGTAATCCACAAAAAACCCTTCGTTGGTTTCTTCTGTTCGCACAGATTGACCAGTTCTAAATTGGACATATGCAGCATCGGCAACTGGGTCAAATCGTATGGTCATTTTAAGCACCTAAGTCTTGCGGCTCGAGCGTTCTTTGAATCGGGTTTGTTCCTCGCGTATCTCGCATTCAATCCAAAGACGACACATATCCTCTTTACTCGAAGTAATGGTGTATTTCATGGGTTTATTTTAGCACCCCTTGGTGTGCGCTGGCTCGAGAAGCAAAATTACAAGCAGCCACAGCAAAGGCTTAGGCGTGAGGCTTGAGAAGTGGAATGAGGAGATGCACATGAAAGTTAAACAAAATCCACTTACGCCAAACTGTCTATAGCCTTTACTTACCATTTTAAGTATGCTGGGAATCCGATATGAAACCACAGGCTTTACAAAAAAAGCACTTTAATATCTGGCTTTTTAACGGAGCTTCTTCAAGCCTTTTTGCACACTGTAAATTAGCAAAAGCGAATCCTGAGAAGTGTTTTCATAATTCTAAAGGTTTGCGCTTACCTTTGGGCATTTACAACATTTCTATTCATAGAATTTGTATAAAAATAAAAAAACTTTGCGAAAAACTTGAAAGTTATTTTGAAATGTCGAAAAATGTTGATTCACTAGAAGGTTTTACCGAAATACAAAACGAAATAATAGATTATATAGAGTTATCTTTATATGCTGCGGCAGAGCATGTAGATGACATTGGGTTGATAATAAATGGGTTTTTTGAGTCGACACAACATTACAAACAAAATAAATCTGCAAGAACGACTAAAGACACTCTTGACATTCATCGAGCTTTTATTTCAAAAATGGCGAACTTTATTAAACATAATCAATCACGCATACGACTTCACTCCTTGAATTTTACGCATGATGATAAAAGTGGTTGGTTACATGGTTACTTTGTCGAAGGTGTAGAAAATGGGATTGTTAAACCTCACCCTAAATTTCATAACGAAAAGGAGTTATTTTCAGCTACAAGTCTTGTTTGGGAAATACTAACCTTTTTGCTTTATTCGTCCGAAATCCTGAGTGATTTTTTGAACTTCAATCATGATTTTTTAGTTAGCAACCTTGAAGAAAATCAGCCAACGTGTGATGTTTTTGTGGAGGCAGTTGCAGCAGCAATGCGTCTACCTCTTTATAGTTTCGACGAAGATCATCCTTTTGCAAAGACAACTATTGTCATATGTAGAGACAGCAGTAAATTAACAACACCAGAAACTGGTCTTTATGGTTCGGTATCAAACCAATGGAGTCAGAGTAGTAAATTTCATTCAGATCGTGGAGAAGCAAATTTTCAAGGAGATGGTGTCACAAGAACTTTCCAAATTAGTGAAGTCAAGAATATTACATTGCAGCACTGGGAATGACGCAGATTTCTAAATGAAGCTGAGTATAACACCAAAATTTTGCAGGGTGGGCTTCTTGCCCACCCGAATCTTATCACCGTAATTTCTCTCGTAAAAATTGCTCGAGGTCGTTCATATGCAGTCGCTGTTGTGCCATTGTGTCGCGGTCTCGAACGGTCACGGTATCCATCAGGCTCGAGTCGCCGTCTTTACCTTGCCCGATGGTATCAAAATCTACCGTAATACAAAATGGTGTACCAACTTCGTCATGCCGCCTGTACGCCTTACCAATGTTGCCAGTGTCTTCGTACAGCACCCGCCCAAGCCCGAGCTTTTGCAATTTATTTTTTAAGCCCCTTGCCACCGAAGTAATTTCTTCGCGGTTCTTGGCTAGTGGTATGACCGCAACTTTTATTGGCGCGAGGTGCGGACGCAGTTTAAGCACAATTCGTTCTTCGCCGTTCTCGAGGGTTTCTTTGGTGTACGCTTCGGTCAGCACTGCCAGCACACCACGGTCAACACCCGCCGAGGGTTCAATCACAAATGGAATCAAAGGTTTTTGGGTCTCTGGGTGAGCAATACTCAGTTTTTCGGTGCTGTCGGTGTTCGGTTCGACCTTGGCTTGTATCCCAAACGATTCTTGGTTTTTGGTGTGGCTGCCCAAGTCGTAATCGGTGCGGTTGGCAATCCCTTCGATTTCTTCAAAGCCAAGGCTTGGGTATTGGTACATCAGGTCGTAGGTGCGTTTGCTGTAATGCGATAAATCCTCTTTTGGCACATCCAGAATCTGGATGCGGTCTCGAGAAAGCCCGACACTCAGCCACCATTCAATCCGAGCCTCGAGCCACTGGTCGTGCCATGCTTCGTCTGTGCCGGGGACGCAGAAGAACTCGAGTTCCATTTGTTCAAACTCGCGCACCCGAAAAATAAAGTTGCGTGGCGTAATTTCGTTGCGAAATGACTTGCCAATTTGGGCAATGCCAAAAGGTAGTTTTCTCGAGGTGCTATCTACTACGTTTTTGAAGTTCACAAAAATACCTTGGG
>JANNEE010000577.1:0-2451 GCA_031388325.1 Deinococcales bacterium | reverse complement strand
ACGGCTAAATACAACCAACCCTCGAGTGTCGGAATATAGGTGATGTCCCCAGCCCATTTCTCATTGGGTTTTTGTGCCACAAAATCACGCTCGAGGTGATTCACGGCAATCGCATGATTATGCTTGCTGCTCGTAGTGTTTTTGAATTTGCGATAGTATTTGCCTTGTAAGCCCATTTTACGCATCAGCCTTGCCACTCGAGGGCGACTGACTCGAGTTCCTGTTTGCCCGAGCTTCTTGGTGATTCTAGGGCTGCCATACGTGTCTCGAGAGGCTTGGTGGACGGCTTTGATTTGCTGCTCGAGATTTTCGTTCTCGAGTGTTCGTTTTGCTTTGGGTCGTTTTCGCCACGCGTGATAACCACTTTTCGAGACACATAGGACGTTCAGCATGGCTTTCATCGCATATTTTTGGCGGTTTTGGTGGATGAACTCGAATCTTATTTGCTCTCCTTTGCAAAGAATTTGGCTGCTGCTTTTAAGCGACCCCGCCCGTCAGGTGCATCTTGGGGTCAAGACAAATTTCACGCTCCTGACGAAGTATGTCGACTTCTCGCTCGAGTTGCTTGATTCGTTTTTCTTGCTCCGTTAAAGCTGGGACTCCTCTTCCCGGAAAGGCTGGTTTACCTTGTCCAGCATGGTTTTTGGCTTGTTGAACCCATCGGTTGACACTCGCTGGGGCTACACCAAGGTCTATAGCGGCTTTATTCGCGCTGGAGAGTTGCTCTGCCAGTTGGATGGCTTGGATTTTGAACTCTGGACTGTAGAATTTCGCTTTCTTTGACATATCGGTCGTCCTATGGAATGATTCCGCATGGGTCAAAAAACTAGGTAGAAACGGCGACAATTCCGTCTGTGAAAACAAAAAAAAGATTCACCGTCTCCGTCCGCTAGTTTAGCCTGCCCATTCACGACTTGTAAAGACTACGCAAAAGTAGGTTCTGGAAACGTTGTTTTTCGTAAAATATACGGCAAGCTGCAACGACAACTCCACAAATGCAAGACTTGCGGACGAGAATTCAGTGAAACTCGAGGCACACCTTACTGGAATTCTAAGCTCCCACTCGAGAAATTCGTGTCAATTGCTGAACATATTGCTGAAGGACACAGCCCAAGTAGTATTGTCAGAACTTGCAAAACACATCATGACACCATCGAACGAATTGCTCGAGTGACTGCTGAACACGCGAGTGCAATTCATGACACTTACGCAGTTGACTTAAAAGTCACGGCAGTTCAAGCCGATGAACGCTGGGGATTTGCTGCTACGAAAAAGAATCAGCTTTGGGAATCTGTAACTCTTGACCCACGAAGTAAGTTCATTATTTCTTTGCATCTTGGTCAACGTACCGAAAGTACGATTCGTAGTTTACTCGAGGAAACCGTACAACGTATTCTTACTCCTCAAAGTATTGTTTTGTATAGCGATGGATTACCTCTTTATGCGTCATTATTTCCTGAATTATTTGGTGTGCCATTTCAAGCCTCTAAATCAACTCATTTGGGTCGTCGCTGTGCGGTTCAGTATCGAATTCCTCGGTTGTTAGCTCATGTTCAAGTGATTAAACATCGTCAGGGACGTAAATTGGAAACAGTTGAGGTCAGGCTGGCTCATGGCTCAAAAGTTAGGGTTGAACTCGAAAATACCCGACTTGGGTACAATATTGCCAATACCAGTGCAATTGAGAGATACAATGGTTCTGCCCGCGAAAGCACCATGTTCATGGGTCGTAAAGGCTTATCGTTTGCTCGGCTTCCTCGGTCTCGAGTTTACGCGGCTGAAATTACTCGTTTGGCTTATAATTGGGTTCGCACAAATCGGAGTTTACGCGTGCCTTTGGTAGAATCGATTGGGCGTAAACGATTTGAACAACGTACTCCTGCTATGGCAATTGGTATTACTTCTCGAGTCTGGTCTTGGGCTGAGTTGGTGGTCACGACTGTTTGGGCTTTGGCTGCGCGGAATCATTCCACTTAACTACCCACAACTCCATATGACGAAGTAATTGAAACCTTGAAATTTGTTGCTTTGAGAGCTTCAAATTTATACCTAACAATATCGTCAGATGGTTCAAAGTCATTTTTTGACAATCTTTTTGCAAATTTGGACATAACTAGAGGGCAGCTTTTAAGGTTTTTCAAATTTTTGATTAAGCATAGCTACTCTTTTAAATTTTTTGAACATGCGATTCAGGAAGCAATTCTTCGGATTGCCGTTGATACTCAGTCCTCTGATGATGAAAAGTCCTATGCAGCTTTTTTTCTTGCAAGCATCTCGCTTGAAAAACAGCAAGATGCCTTAAATTTATTTATTTCCAACATTAAGAATATTCCTATGGAAATCAGGTATATATTGTTAAATGACTCAGGAAAAAAACCTTTGGATTTAAGTCAAGCAATCAAAAAACTTAATAGAAAAACTGAGAAAGCGTTAAAAAGTGCCAATTTAGGC
>JANNEE010000572.1:0-5154 GCA_031388325.1 Deinococcales bacterium | reverse complement strand
ATTCCAAGACGCTTTTAAGTCACGCTGCTTAGCACCAAGGCGCTGTGTTTGATCCCTGACGGTCTTGATAAAAACATCTAAGACTTGAATAAATTCTTGTACCTTCTCGGTGTCAATTTGAACTTTTCCTTTCATCATATTGTTTCCTTTCGCGTTTACGCTGCTCGAGACTGTCTTTGGGCTTAGCTCGAGACTCCAAAGTTCCTCTTTATTCCAATTAAACGGGTTCAGCCATGCAAAACGAGATTTGATTCCCCATTGATAAATTTTTTGCCCTTCACTTCCCTTGAGCGAACCCCAAAGTTTGATTCCATGCACAGGTTTGCCGTCAAAGTGCCAAGTTGCCTCGAGTTTACTTGGGTCAAAAGGTAATTCTGCTTCTGCCCAATGCCCGTGGCGGATTCGCCAAGCGCTTTTGAATTGCAACTGAACATGAATTCTCGAGGGGTTCATGTTGGATAGTCAAGATTCAATGGGTTCGGAAGTCCAACCGCCATGCCGTCCCACAAATTGCGCTCGAGCTATCGCATCACCAAAATCTTGATGGGGTTTAATTGCCACAATCCACAAAGCCCCTGTCTCGAGATTCCGAGCGTAACGGTAATAGTAGTCGTTAACGATGGAATTCATGATTCCACCGACATTAGCTGTTCCTTGGTCTGCCCATTCTTCTCGCATAAATTCTCCTTTGTTGCAAAAGTATGAAAGAACTCACGGCACAAGCTGTATACACAAGATTAAGGTTGCCTCGAGACGAGTTTTTGAAAAATAGCTTTTCTAAACATGTTTTTTCGGCAATAGACTTTTTGACTCGAGTAAAAAATGAATAATCCATGATAAAACCATGAACATTTGCGTAAATCCTAAGTGTCAAAGACAGCCCTAAAAAATTATTGACAGCTACAAAGATTGTGGACATCCTATTTTTGTACTACACTAAAACCATGACATTGACCATCAATCTATCCGAAAAACTCGAGACAAAACTACGTTCTATTGCCGAGCAACGCAAAATCAGTCAAAGTGCCTTAGCCGAATTACTGTTAGCTAAACAACTCGAGCCAGACCTGACTTTACTTGAATCATGGTTACAAGAATCAGACCCTGAAACCATAACTGAACAACAGAACACTTGGTATGAGTTACAACAAGGACTCGAGCAGCACAAAACAGGTTTCCGAGAATTATTTCCACCTGAAGAGCAAGGAAAAAGCTGGTGAATCAAACAATTGTACTGGACGCTGCGCCGCTTGGTTTGGCAACCAATCCAAATGCCAATGAGATCAATCGTAAGTGCTTGCAATGGGTTCTGCATAAAGCTGGCTTAGGTTGTACAATCATCATCCCAGAAATTATTGATTACGAAGTACGCCGCGAGCTTTTACGTGCGAATAAAATGAAAGGACTTGAGCGCTTAGATGAATTTATTGGCAGATTCATTTACTTGCCAATCAACACAAATGCCATGCGCCTAGCTGCTCAGGTATGGGCATTGGCAAGACAGCAAGGCAAGCCAGCCGCGCCGGATCATGCTTTAGATGCTGATATGCTCTTAATTGGACAGTACAAAAGCCTTGGTGATGAACAAGCTGTGATTGCCACGACCAACCAAAAGCATTTGATTTCATTTGTTCGTGCAGAATTGTGGACAGAAATATGATACTCGAGAACCCTAACTCGGTAGTTTCTCCAATCCAAGTTGCCGACGTTTTTGATCTATCCAATGGCTGTGCATTCCTGTTAAATAGGCTTTAACTTGTTGATGCCCTGCTAAATCGGTTTGCCACTCGAGATGTTTAGACAGTCGGTAAACCCCACTTTTGTCGGTTTCTACGGCTTCGTTAATCGGCATGATTTTATTCAGACGCTTTACCGCTTGCCAGACTTGACGGCGTTTACTGTGGTACTTATCCCTAGGTAGGTCAAACCAAATCGCATTGACCAATTCTTCGGTGGTACAACTGTGCTGATGTTCGATTAAATAAACCAGTACCTGAGCGCCTAGGCAAACCGCATCTAGTTCTAAAGGTTGCTCGTCTACCAGTACCTCGAGAACACCGACCACTTTGGCTTTGATACATATTTTTCTAGCTTCTGGTAATGGCTCGGGGGTTTCCATACCTAATTTAGCAGCCGTAGCAAAGAGTTCTGGGAAAACACGGGCTTCTTCTCGAGCTAACCTTGATTGCATTGGAAGGTTTTGCAGTGCTTCAAGCATTGCCGTTAAGTTTCCAGCCCTGCGTTCAAGTTCGGCTGTCAGGATTTGAGCTAACCAAATATCTGCCCCACCAACTCGAATTCCTTGCAGGTTTTTACGGGCAAGGTCTGGGTTATGCTCGAGTAGATACGCAGCGGCTTGCTCCAATTGCACTTCGTCAAGGTCGGTCGGTAAGTACGCAGCCGCAAAAATCAGTAGCTCGAGAGCTTCGTGGGTTCGCTGTTGCAAACGGTAAGTTCGAGCCAGATTGAGGTAGGCTTGGCGGTAATCACGGTCTTCGGTCGCTGCTTCGATGGCGCGAAGATAAGCAGTTTCGGTAGCTTGCCAATGACCGCTCACTCTGTACGCCGCCCCTAAACCAGCCAAGGCAGTGGCTAAGAAACGCTTACCACCGTGTTTACACGCATTTTGCCTTGCAATTTCAAGGTGTCTGATACTGTCAGGGTTACATTCGAGCAAATCAAGCATACCAAGGTTGTAATGCGCTCGAGCATAATGAAATACATTATTTTTTAAGTAAGGTAATGCCTCACGGTAACATTGCCTAGCTTCTGAGAAACGTTGTTCTTTATGATAAATGAATCCTTCCAGAAGTAAACCCTGTCCATATTCGTATTCGGTAGCAAAAATTCGGTATTGAATTCGGGCTTCTTGCCAATTGTCTTTGTTGCAAAAATAACGCGATAACATCAGTCGTTGCCAAGCCAAAGCCAATGTGTGTTTTTCAAGATTACTGACTTGCACTACCTTTTCGAGAATATTCTGAGCTTTTTGGGCTTTTCCTGTGTTTAATAATGCCCAAGCGTATGCCACCACAAGTCGTGGTGAAAGCATCAATTCATATTTTTCTTGGAAACGTTCAGCAAAAGCAATCAAGCGGATGTCGTCCCGGGCTGTGGCAAGAGTATTTGCATAGGCTTCACTAATATAGATTTTGGATAGTATTTTTTCTTCGCCTAAACGAACAAATTCTTGTGCAAAGTAAATCTGTTCTTCAAGATTTGTACTTCGTTCAGTAAGGGCAATAAATAATTGAATTTGTTCGTCTGAAACGTTTATAAGTTCTGGATTCAAACGAGAATGTGGCATAGGTACATTAAAGGATACCATGAGGGCGACATGATGCTAACCCTCATGGTATTTATTTTTTTGTTTTAGCAGCAGTGTGGACCATCTTCAGCCAGCACAGGCGAAGCCATTGGCAGTGTAACTTGTGCGACCAAGAAGCCCAAACCAAGAATCACGATTAAACGAACCAATTTATTTTTCATAACGCACCTCGAGTGGTACAATTTTGGGTTTTGGCAATAGAATCACCAGCCACCCAAGCAAATAGGCAGAACATCGGCAGACTGTTAGGGTTTATTTGGGGGCGCTCGAGCTTGTGGTTCAGGTATGAAATTCATGCGGGTAGCTTAGAAATGTTGAAGCCAAACCGCACTGCAAGTTTTTATGAGAAAATAAACTGTGTTGGATTCTTATGTGCATCAGAGCCAAGCCGAAGCCCACCAAGCGGCGGCTCGAGTTGGTTTAATGCAAATACTGCAAACCAGCCGATTGTCTCAACGTGAAATCGCAGGTCGTCTAAACATTGGTGAAACCTATCTTTCTAAGGTACTGCACGAAGATTCTTCGGAGAAAATCTCATCTTCTTTGGTGCAAAAATTGGTGTTCTTACTGGGTGCGTCTGGTTCTTTGCACGACCAGATTCAGTGGCATTTAGAAAGCGTTGCTGGGCATCAGAAAATCACAAAACTGTCACTACACGACGAAGCCAGTCAGCAAATGTTTGAAACCGTTTTTCAACAACGAATCAGTGCTTTACTCAGTCAAAAGCCGAGCCAAGCCAAGCGATATTTTTTGCAATGCAGTCGTTATGGCGTACAAGTGATTGAAATTTTATTGGCTCGCCGAGCCTATTATCATGCGGCTCGAGTTGCTTTGGTGTTAAATGATATTTTCCATACCTTAAACCGCTTGCCTGACGCGATGTTCTACTCTAAACTCGCCAGTCAATTGTTGTACTCGCCAGACCTCGAGCTTCGTGAACAATTTGAGGATTTCAAAGAATACTACGTCAATGCACTTTATGCCGAAGGGGTGACGTTGCGCTTACTGGGTTTTCATCGTCAGGCTCGTAAAAAGCAACAAGAGATTATTTTGCATTACCCCTCGAGTACATGGTACGCCCATGCTCACCGTGAGAATTTACTGGCGTATTTATTAAATACTCGGATTCAAAAAAAAGTAGCTTTTGATTTACTTAAAGCCCATCAGGTTGCACTGGGGGCTTTGGAAAGTAGCGATAAAGCCATTTGGGAATTGACTGCCCAGCGCAACGAAGCCGAAGTTTGGTTGGGCTTGGGTTTGGCGGGTCGTTCACTCGAGATACTGAGTGATTTATTGCCAAAGTTAAATTTCACCTCTGGGATAACCAATGTCCATCAAGTCTCGTTTTTGCGTTTATATGGAAAGGCTTTTATTAAATCGCGTCAAAAATCTGCGGCATTTGATATTTTAGAACAGGCTTTGGTTTTGGCGATTGGTGCGGGTCTAGTCCATCAACAACATTGGATTGAGTCTAAACTCAGTCATTTCATTGATTGACCTCGAGAAATACGCTTTTTGGCTTACGGGCTAGTCTGCCTTTGACAATTCAGTAAACATGGTGCTATATTCACGCGGCACTCGAGAGGGTGCGTTTTTTTGCAAGGCGTTCCAAGCGCTCGCGTAGCTCAGTGGTAGAGCACCCCCTTGGTAAGGGGGAGGTCGTCGGTTCAATCCCGACCGCGAGCTCCAGTATTTAGATTCTATAAGCCCGCCTCGAGTGGGCGTATTTCTTTGGAGGAATTATTTATTATGGCAAAAGCAACTTTTGAACGCACCAAACCACACGTCAACGTCGGTACAATCGGACATGTTGACCACGGTAAAAC
>JANNEE010000562.1:0-2081 GCA_031388325.1 Deinococcales bacterium | reverse complement strand
TATTACGAAAAAGTTTTAGCTTCTTAAATCATATTTGATTCATGCTGCGTGATAACCTAGCGTTCAGTGGATACTGAAACCGCCCCAGTTCGCAAAAGCTCGAGCCGTAACATCTTAACCGTGATGAGCGGTACGCTCTCGAGTCGGGTATTGGGATTGTTGCGTCAAGCATTACTCAATAGCAATTTTGATGCCAAACTGCTCGATGCCTACAACGTTGCCAGTACCATCCCTAATTTATTTCGGGAACTGCTTGCCGAAGGCGCGTTGTCTAATAGCATTATTCCTGTCTATAAGCGGCTTTTGCCGTCGGAGCGCAAAGCCTTTGCCTCGAGTTTATTGGGGGTTTTACTGGGGGTCAATGCCCTAAGTGTTGGCTTGGGAATTATTTTTGCACCGCAAATTGTAGATTTACTACAAGTCTCGAGTATTTTTTCTGGAGTTCAGAATAACCAGTTGGACAAGGATTTAACTGTCTATTTGGCGCGGTTGTGTATGCCTTTTTTAATGGGTATTTCTTTGTCGGCATTGGTGATGGGTTTACTGAACGCCGAGGAGAAATTTGGCGCAACTGCTTTTGCGCCGTTAGCTTTTAATTTGGTCACAATTTTAGGGTTTGTGTTGTTCCCGAATCAAGCACTCTGGCTTGGTTTGTTCACCAGCTTTGGTGGCTTTGCCCAGTTGTTGGTTCAGTTACCCAGTTTACGAAAATCTGGACTGCTGAGTTTACCGAATTTTAAGTGGCACACTGGGCTGTCTCGAGCTTTGGGTTTAATGGCACCTTTTGCCTTTACCACCAGTACCCGCCAGTTCCTAAGTGTTATTTTGATTGGTTTGCTGACCAGTTTCGGTGAAGGGACGCTAACGGGGTTTCGCAATGCCGAAATTATTTTTTTAACCATGCAAGGTTTATTTGCGGTCTCCCCTGCTACCGCAGCCTATCCGCGTTTATCCGAGTATGCCAGCAATCAAAATTGGCAACTTTTCCGCGATACGGTCATGCAATACTCAAAACTGGTGTTGTTTTTTTCGGCAGGTGTTTCGGCACTTTTATGGGCGCTAGCACCAAGCATTACCAGTTTTCTGCTCGAGATAACCAAGAAAATCCCAGACTCGGTGTTTAATCCGACAGTGGCACTGCTGCCGACCTTTGCACTGGCAATTGCGCCGTGGGGATTGGTGCAGCTTTTGACACGGGCTTTTTATGCTAGGGAACGTACCCGAGAAGCGGTGATTATTTCGACCGTGGCATTTTTACTCAACACGGGTTTGTATCTGTTGTTGGCGCGTTTTGGTTTTGTGACCATGAATTATGCGACCGCTATTGCTGGCTGGCTGATGGTTGGGGTCTATGTGGCGGTACTGCACAAACAAATCACCTTACCGTGGAAAAAACTGGTTGGGCATACCCTAAAAGTTGGTACAGCAGCCGTGACAACTTATTTTGTGGCGGTTAATGTATCAAATCTCCTGCCGTACACCAGAGGCGCGGTCAATGGTTTACTGCATTGTGTGGTGGCTGGTGGGGCTGGGATGTTGGTGTATTTAATCCTCTGTGTGATTTTTCGAGTCCCTGAAGTAGAACGCCTGACCAAACGATTTATTAAAAAATAACCCTCAAAACTCGAGGGTTATTCAAAAAGGCTATTTATTTCAGGTTCGCGCAAGCTAGAGCCGTGCCGTATCCATCTGCCTGGGTTTTTTGGAAAACATTGACGTAGGCTTGAGAAGGTGTACTGCCGTTCTTAAAACTGGTGTCCAGTGTGGCGTTCCCTCCTGCATCACTGCGAAGGTCTGGCAACTCAATACGAATGTGTCCTTGGTTGGTGCAAGAACCGACAAAAACCCCAGCCCCAAGGCTGCTATTGGCTGGTAAACCACGCAACTCGAGACGGATTCGTGTTAAACCACTGGTCGAACTGACCAGTGTACCAGAACCAGTAATTCGTGCGCCCAATGGCGTAGCTGGCGCAAAGTCCATTTCTAAACTCGAGACGTTGCTGCTTGGGGCGCAAGCCGCCAGTGCAAAAACAATTGCGGATAGTCCAAAGAATTTCTTCATGTTGTATATGTTACACGTT
>JANNEE010000558.1:0-3604 GCA_031388325.1 Deinococcales bacterium | reverse complement strand
TTTGGCTGCCTCGACAAAGGCGAGGCAGCCGCTTTTTTTATCGGTTTCGCCTCTGGCATAAATTATGCCATCGCGCACATATGCGCCCCACGGGTCAGAATGCCACAACTCGAGCGGTTCGGGTGGCTGGACATCATAATGCCCGTAACAAAGTAAAGTCTTGGCGTTGGGGTGGCTCGAGGTTTCTGTACCGAGCAGCACTTCGGGTCCACCATCGGTGGCAAAGATTTCAACATCTTTTACGCCGTCTTTAAGCATCAGGTCACACAACAGTTGGGCGCATGGCTCGAGACCGATGTTTTGGGCGCTAACCGAAGGCTGACGCAAAAAACGGCGCAAATCCTCGACGGCTTGTTCGGCGTGGTCATCAATGTATTTGAAGACTTGCTCGAGGGTAGTTTCAGACATCAAGATTCACCTCGGCTTGTTGCTTCCCACCTTTTTGGCTCGAGACGACAATGTTGATTTTCGCGTCTGCCCCAGCTTTAACCAACCATTCGATGGGGCGAGCGGTGCGTTGCCATTTTTCGCCCCACGGCGACCATTGGTATTTGCGCCCGTTGCGTCCTGCCAAATGCCCGACATCGGCAGTGCTATTGCCCATCAGCAATTCGGCATTCTCGAGGTGAAGCGTGGCTTTGACGGTTTCAGCCACTTTTTTCTCGATGGCGCGGTCAGTTAAATGACTTGGTAAGTACCCGTCATTGCCAATCACCGCATGAACTTTGTACAAACTCGAGCCGTCTGGGGCAGTACCGATTTTTTCTAGGCGACTCGAGCGCACCCGAATGCGTGGACTAGCTGCCGCATGTTCGAGGCAAAAAAGCGTGTTGGTATGACAAATTTCCTCAAGCAGATGTCCGGGTGGGTTTCGCAGTACCCAAATTTCGGCGAGTCCGCCAATTTCAACTGCCCC
Source organism: Deinococcales bacterium (assembly GCA_031388325.1). Classification (GTDB taxonomy): domain Bacteria; phylum Deinococcota; class Deinococci; order Deinococcales; family JAAFIG01; genus JAAFIG01. Next base: position 2,688 of record JANNEE010000558.1, on the reverse strand, counting down.
GAGTTGTGGATGGTCAAACGCTGTCCATTCGCGCCAACCTTTTTCGCCGTGGTTTTCCCAGACCCACTGCACCATTTTAATCAGGGTTTCATCGTCTCGAGGGCGAAGGTTGTAAAAAGCAACTTTTTCGATACCAGCCGCTTTTTCGATGTCCCAGAGTTCGGTGGCAAATATCGGTACACCAGTTTCTTCAAACATCCAGTCTTTTAATGAACCGCGCCGCGCTTTGGTTTTGTCGGGTGTAAAACCTTCATAGGTGCTGATCGTCGGATAACCAGTGATGCTTGTGCCTACTGCGCCTAAATCCTTAAACAGCGTTAAATCCCTTGGACTCATTTCCGAGTCGTACTTGGTGGTACTTGGGCGCAAATGTACCCCACCGTGGGTGTGGAACGAATTCATACCGCAGATGTTGGGGTGATTCAAAATAAAATCTATCATCGCTTTGGATTCTGGTTCAGAGCCGGGGTACAAACCCGCGCCGTACTGCTCGGTTTCTTGCGCCCAATTTGCAGGGAATTGGCGATTGAGGTTGCCGTCTCGGGTGGCTTCTATCTCGGGTTCTACGCCGTCATAATCGGGAATTAAACCTTCTGGGTAGAGGCGGTAATAGTTGCCGCCAAATTCACCAGGTTGGCGTTGTACCATCACCCTCGAGTCCTTGTCTGATATTTTCCACTCACCCGCCGCGTCTGGCACTCGCATTTGCACAATGTAACCGTCGTTGTTGAGGTCGGTTTGGTATAAGCCGTGTCCGCGTTCGTCCTCGCTGCCCGGCACAAAACGCCCGTTACCACACCAACGAAACGGGTGCGACAAGGAATACTCTGCACCGTCTGGATTGAGGCGTGGCAGGATATAAAAGGTCTGTTCGTTGAGGAGCATCGTCACTTTTTGGTCTTGCCCAAACTGCTCGAGTAAGTACGAAGCCGCATACAACGCCGTGGCGCTGGTGGTGTGTTCCTCGGCGTGAATGTGTGCGTCTATGTAATAGGCGGGTTTCTCGAGGTCAGAACCCGTACTTTTATTAGTGATTGTCATTAGCCAAATTTCACGCCCTAGAAAGGTTTTCCCGATGCTCGAGAGCGTGGCGGTTTCGGGGAATGCGGCGGCAAGCTGCTGCAACAAAGCAGTCAGTTCTTCGTAGTTGTAAAAGCGGTTATGGGCAATAGATACACGGGGATTCACAAATGACCTCCACTGGCTCGAGCGACCTCGAGACCGTTCTGAAAAACACGCAAGTTCTTTTTATCTTGTAAAACACGAATATCATCTAATGGATTACCGTCTACCAGGACCAAATCTGCAATTTTGCCAATCTCGAGTGTGCCGATGTCTGGCATGTCCAAGAGTTCTGCGGCTGTTTGGGTGGCTGCCTTGATTGCCTCGAGTGTGCTTAAACCGCCACGTATCAAGAGTTCCATTTCATGATGGTTAGAAAGTCCATGTGGCAGCATAAAACCTGCATCCGTACCAGTCACGATTTTCACGCCAGCTTTACTCGCTCGAGTCAAGCTGTCCCACATCGCTTCGCGCCCAAGCTCAAGCCATTTGATGCTGTTGGCGTTAGCATTTTGGACTTCCCATGAATGCTCGAAATGATTTTCTTGCACCCGCAAAGTCGGCACATAGTAACAATTCTTTTCTGCCATTAAATCTAAACATTCGTCATCCAGCCAGCGCCCGTGTTCAACACTGTCCAGCCCTGCTTTGACCGCCATTTTGACGGTTGGTCCGCCGCTTGTGTGGGCAGCCACCCGTTTCTCGAGACGGTGGGCTTCGGTGATAGCGGCTACAATCTCGGATTCATCCATTTCTTGCTTGTACGGGTGTTGCCAATCACGGAAAGAACCGCCGCACAAGTTAATTTTAATCACATCCGCTCCACGTTTGACTTGGGTTCGCACCCCTGCTTGCCACTCGAGCGCCCCATCACAAGGGTAAGTCATGTCATGCAGTGCCACATGGTCGCCCCAACCGCCTTTGTCCATGTGTCCACCAGTCACCGAAAGCCCCAAACCACACGCTCGCACCCGAGGACCCGCCACATATCCCGCATTGATGGCATCGCGTAAGTCAATAATCACGCCACCGGGCGCGTTCAGGTCACGCACTGCTGTCACACCCCACTCGAGGGTTTCACGGGCGTAACGAGCGGCTCTGAGCGCCAATTTTGGGTACGACATCTCAGAGGCTTCAGCCCGAAAAGCCCGAGCTTCGATAGCACCACTGTAGGCAAGGTGAACATGGGCATCTATCATGCCGGGCAATAAAGTCTCACCAAGAATGACGTTCGCATTTTCGGGCAAGCTGACATCGGCGGCTCGAGAAACACTGATAATGCGCCCGTTTTGAATTTGCAGCACAGCATTTTCAAGAACTGAACCATCGCCCACAATCAGGCGTTTGACCGCAAAAAAAGTCTCGTTCATGCCCGTACCTCGAGTCCATCTTTGAAGACGTGGAAGTTATTCTTATCCTGTAACACTTTTATATCTTCCATTGGATTACCATTCACCAAGAGTAAATCTGCAATTTTTCCAGACTCGAGCGAACCCAGATTTGGCATCTGCATCAGTTCGGCGGCTATCTGTGTACCCGCTTTGATTGCCTCGAGCGCCGTTAAACCACCGTGCATCAACAATTCGAGTTCTCGAGCATTCATGCTGCCGTGCGGTAAGGTAAAAC
>JANNEE010000548.1:0-3081 GCA_031388325.1 Deinococcales bacterium | reverse complement strand
CGACCCACGCAAACGCAGCAAAGATGGAATTCTGGACTTGGTTCTCGAGCATGGAAAATTTCGCACCATGCAGTACACCGATTTTGCCTCGAGTTACCCGAATTCGGTGATGCGAACTGTTTTTAGAAATGGCGAACTATTGGTAGAAGACAACCTCGAGATGATACGCTCGAGAGCATAGAGGACAAATTATAACAGTAAGCGTTTAGTTTTCAATCAAATGAATTGGCTTGATTTAATCAGATTTTTGAGACATGATCGAGTTCATGGACGCACTTGACAAGTTCTCAATCTCGAGACAAAATTTGCAAAATTACCCACAAATAATCACACAAATCGGTTCTTTACCGCAAGCCTATGCCACGGCAAAACGACTCGAGTCTATTTTTCGTGAAAGAGTCCATGCTTGTGCTGCGGAGTTAGGTCTTTCGTGGGCATGTCGTCCAAATAACGGTATTAAAAATCCAGACCGAATTCTCGAGAAAGCAGTACGTGATGTGATTCCACTCGATATGCTGGCTGGAAAATTGATTGTGAATTCTGTGCAAACAGCTTATACAATTGGGGTGCAACTCGAGCGGTATTTTAACATCGTTGCCTTTAAGGATCGGGTTATTGAACCTCAACGGAGCGGCTACCGCGATTTACAGTTTATTGTCGCTATCGAAAGCCAGCATTTGGCTGAACTAAAAATCGTCCATCAAGAACTTGATACATTCGATACAATAGAACATGATATTTACGAAATTGTTCGCAAGTTGCAAAATCGTGAATCATTATCTTCAATTGAGCAAAAAGTTCTAAATGACCTTCAAAAAACCTCTCAAACACTGTATGCTGGAATCTGGCAAGGCATTCTGACTCGAGAGGAATTATAACCATGAAACAAACCGAATACTTTCAAGTGGGTAAAAGTGCCGCAGCTTTTGTATACGATGCCAGTGGTTCTTTGCGTATCCAAGTTCTTAATCCTGGAGCAACCGAATTCGAGGTTGATAATACCGTTTGGGCAGAAGTTCATTTTGACCGCGACAATATTAGTAAAACACTTAACCGAATTCAATTTGAACAAGTCGTTCTCGAGCTTGGTGGAAATCCAGCAACCATACCAGCTTAACTGTTCGGGATAACATTGGTCGCCAGTAACACCAGAATTACCACACCAGCCACAATGCGGTAAATCGCAAAGCCCTTAAAATTATTTCTCGAGACGAATTTCAGTAACCAAGTCACGGCTAAAAAAGCCGTGACTAAACTGACTAAACTGCCGACAATCAAAGCTGATGACCCGCCCGGTAAGCTGCCAAGTTCATCTCGGGCTTTGTAGAGCTTATAAAGCCCGGCTGCACCAAGGGTGGGAATACCCATATAAAACGAAAATGCCGTGGCGGTCACACGGTTTAAGCCGACCATCCAGCCACCGACAATGCTTGCGCCGCTTCTGCTAGTTCCCGGAAAAATCACCGCCAAGACTTGAAAACAACCAATCAAAAGCGCTTGGCGTGGGGTGATGCTGTCTATCATCGGCTCGAGCGGTTCTGGTGCAGTGTTTTTATTGCCACGTAGCGTCTCAAGGACGTACAAAATAATTCCACCAACGATTAAAGCAATTGCCACAGTTAAAGGTGTGTCCAAAAAACTCAGGGCATTCTCGAGAAGTAATCCAATAATCGCGGCGGGAATCGTGGAAATCAGTAAATTTAACCAGAATTTAAGGGCTTTTTGTTGTCCAGCGAATAAACCCGTGACTCGAGCCAATAAGTCCTTAAAATAGTACAGCACCACCGCCAGAATCGCACCTATTTGAATCACCACAGTAAAGGTTTTATTGGGGTCTTCAAAACCCAATAAACTCTCGGCGACAATCAAATGCCCTGTACTCGAGATTGGTAAGAACTCGGTGATGCCCTCGACAATGCCTAACATAACAGCTTCTAAAAAAAAATCCACGAGCGGGAGCATACCAAAAATAATGTGAAGCCGAGATGAAACACCCGAGACTAGACATTAAATAAGAAATTCACCACGTCCCCATCACGCATTTCGTACTCTTTGCCTTCTGAACGTACCCAGCCTTTGGCTTTGGCGTTGACCAAATTTCCCGCTTCGATCAGTTTTTCCCATTCGATTACTTCCGCCCGAATAAAACCACGTTCGATGTCGGTGTGGATTGTTCCCGCCGCTTGAGGTGCTTTTGTGCCTTTGGTAATTGTCCAAGCCCGAGTTTCTTTTTCGCCAGCCGTTAAAAATGTTTGTAAGCCCAGCGAATGAAAACCCACTTTGACCAGTCGCTCGAGACCTGATTCGGTTAAACCGAGTGTTTCTAAAAACATCGCGGCTTCTTCTGGCTCGAGGTCAGCAATCTCCCCTTCGATTTGCGCCGAAATTTTCACCACATCTGCGCCTTCTTTGGCGGCGTATTCGCGCACCGTTTTGACATGATCGTTGTCCTCGGCTAAAGTGGCTTCGTCTACGTTCATCACATACAACAAGGGTTTAGAGGTAATCAACCCAAGTTCTTTGGGGATTTCGATGCCTGTTAAACGAGCGGGAATACCGTCGGAAAGTGGCTTCAGAATCGCTTCGACTTTCTCGAGCAATTCAGCATCGTCTTTGTTGCCTTTAGCATTTTTTCGTAAGCGGTCTAGGCGTTTTTCTAAAGTTTGTAAATCGGCGAGGGCTAACTCTGTATTGATGATTTCGATGTCCTCGAGCGGACTAATTTTACCTGCTACATGGATAATATCTGGGTTTTCAAAGCAGCGAACCACATGGGCAATGGCGCTAACTTCGCGGATATGAGCTAAAAACTGATTGCCCAAGCCCTCACCCGAAGATGCCCCTTTGACCAGCCCGGCAATATCCACAAATTCGACATGGGTTTCGACGATTTGTGGTACACGATCACCTTTGCTGTAGAGCTTACTGAGCGCATTTAAGCGTTCGTCACGCAAACTGACCATACCAATGTTTTTGTCAATCGTGGCAAATGGATAATTAGCACTGAGCGCTCCAGCCTTGGTAATGGCATTAAAAAGAGTTGACTTTCCGACATTGGGTAATCCGACAATTCCTAGTCCT
>JANNEE010000537.1:0-4606 GCA_031388325.1 Deinococcales bacterium | reverse complement strand
GGCAAAAGGCGAAGACTTAAGCGCTGGCAGCCAAGCCTATATCAAAAATGGCTTGAAAACTGTTTTACTCAGTAACACTGGCACAATTGGCAAAGCCATGGCTGGTGGGAAAATCGAAACGGGGAGTATCTGCGATTGGGTCCGAACAACTGGTATCAGCACCCCTGTCAAATTACCGTACTTACCAACCTATGCGATTTCTGCGGCTTGGAATCCAGTCCCTCGAGCCATTACAGCCATTCCAAACACCAACGCCACCTATCAAAAAGTTGTGGCAGAAGAGTTAAAACAGCGCAAAATCAGTAAGCCAGTGATGTTATCGCAAGTTATTCAAACCGATTTAGACGGCGATAAATCAAACGAAATTTTACTGGTCGCTCAGAATCCACGCTTAAGTTTTGACGCTCAGAACCGCTTAAATGGCAGTTACGGACAAGAAAAAGGCGAGTATTCGCTGGTGCAAGTGCGTAAAGTTGTGGCTGGCAAAGTGCAAACCTTTAGTTTGAGCGAACGAGTAATAACCAAAGTCTATGATGGCACTTCTGGACAACCCCAAGTTTTAACCCAATTTGTTAGCGCCATTGCCGACATTAACGGTGACGGTAAAATGGAAGTTTTTGTGGATGACCTTGTACACGAAGGCTATGGGGTAACAATTTACACTTGGAATGGCAAGGGCTTTGGTAAAATGCTCGAGTGGGGATGTGGCGTATGACACAGCCTAAGAACTGGCACTGGTGTATGAACGCAAGGCAAAACGCCAAAACCATCTCGAGGTCATAAAGAGTAGTACAGCTAGAGCCAGAGAAATCCAAACTGAGGTGGTCTCGAGTTTACCCGTGAAGGCTTGGGCAGGAACAGTCGTAATAAAAGCAATTGGGATAACAAAGGTAAAAAATAAGCGCATCCAGCCGGGGAAAACCGTGACTGGAAACTGCCCAGCGCGGTAAAACCCCCAAAATAGCTCGGTGATGTTTTCGACCCGAACAAACCAAAAAGCTGTTGTGGCAAGCATAAACCAAATGCTGTAAACCATAAAATAAGCACTCAGCAGTAGTAGTAAGCCTAAAGACAGCCCAAGCAAATCTGGTCTAGGCTCGAGTTGCCAAATTGCCCAAATCATAATCCCAAGCCCTAAAAAAATATCGGGGAGGCGCAACAAATTGAGATTGCGAAAACTGACCAAAAACTGGGCATCTATTGGTTTTAAGAGCGTAAAGTCCATTGTGCCAGTGCGGACACCTTCGGCGATGCGGTTCAGGTTGGGTGCAAGTGCCATGCTCATTAAGCCATCAAAGAGGGTAAAGATACCCAGTACCACCGCCGCTTCTGGCAAAGACCAACCACCTAGGTTTTGGCTGTTGCCGACCAAAATGGTTAAGCCAAGGTATGAACCAACCATTCGTAGTAAGGTTTCAATTAAATTGACCACAAAATTAGCACGATACTCGAGTTGAGCGCTTAAACTTGCACCCATAAAAATGGCAATCAGTCTCGAGTAACGCCGTAGCATCCTTAGCGTGAACTGGCTTGACGCAAACGGCTGCTGGGCAAAATAGCACTTGGGTTAAGGATGCTGCTGCCACTGCGAATTTCAAAATGCAGATGCGGACCACTGCTGTTGCCTGTGCTGCCGACCTTAGAAATCATTTGCCCTTGGCGTACTTTTTGCCCTTTAGAAACAAGTCGCCTCGAGTTATGGGCGTAATAATAATCGCGTCCGTCTATGCCGCGAATGGTAATCAGTTGCCCGTAACCAAAAACATTCCACCCCGAAAAAGTGACCGTGCCAGACAACGCCGCGTACACTGGTGTGCCTGTTGGAGCAGCCAAATCCAGTCCAGCATGACCATTTTTAGGACCTCGGTAGGAAAAACGCTGGGTGATTACCCCCATGAGCGGCCAGAGCGGACGTTCATAAGCACTTGAAACTCGAGTCACGGTGCTGCTGTTGCTCGAGCTAGATATTCTTAGCACCTGTCCGATACGGATTTTATCCGAAGACAAACCACTGGCAGTTCGCAATTGCGAAAGGCTGACTCCATTTCGTTTGGCAATACTCGATAAGGTATCGCCGACACGCACAGTTACATTTTGGGCAGAAGCAACCGCTAAAATACCAATGGCGGCTAAACTGAGTACGATTTTTCCAAATCGGTTTTTGAGTAAATCTATCATCGCTTTGGGACAGTAGCACACCAGCCCAGCAGATGGAAGAGGGAATTTCACCGTCTCTTCAAACAGCACACCTGTTACCCACCTCTTGACATGCCGCCGGTCGTCATGATTCAATTAAATCCGATAAATCCGACCAGATAAATCGGATTTAATTTCAAGCTGCTATAAACGCAAAAGGTGAAACATATGCTTAAAAGAACCCTAGGATTGACCCTGCTCTCGAGCCTGATGCTGGCAAGCGCCCAAACAAACAGTTTCAGCATCAAACATGAAACTGGCACATACACTGCCACCCAAGCTGCCAAGCGAGTGGTGGTTCTCGAGTACAGCTTTTTGGACAGCCTGATTGCAGTTGGTATACCGCCGGTTGGTGCAGCCATTGGCACACAAGCTGGCGACCGAGGCGCACCGCCATATCTGCGCCCGCTTTTAACAGGCATCACCGAAGTCGGTTCTCGAGCCGCACCAAACTTGGAAGTGATGCTGCGCTTAAAACCCGATGTGATTGTGGCAGATGCTTTTGTTCATAAAACGCTGGAAGCCAACCTAAAAGCCATTGCCCCCGTCATCATGTTGAACTCAAGACGCGGCAGTTACGACGACTTGCAAAGCCAAAGCCTTGAACTGGCTAAACTGGTCGGCAAAGAAGTTTTAGCTAAGCGCTTACTCGAAGAACAAGCACGTTTAATTCAAAAAGCCAAAGCCTTTGCGAACCCCAAAGCCCCAAGTTTTGTGGCAGCCGTGGCAACCCCAACCAGTCTAACGCTGCACAGCACCGAGTCTTTTATTGGCAGCTTGCTCGAGAGACTTGGGCGTAAAAATGCGGTCAAACCCCAAGGCACAGCCAGCCAATTTGAGGTTTCGCTCGAGGCATTGATTGCTCTGAATCCTGCTACTTTGGCGCTATTTACAGGCAGCTTTGAAAAACCAATCACCGAAGAATGGGCTAAAAACCCTCTCTGGCAGCGTCTAGAAGCCGTTAAGCGCAACCGCGTTTTTGTTTTTGACCGCGACCTTTGGACTCGTTCACGTGGACCGATTGCCCTTAAAAAAATCGTTGCTGAAGCAATTAACTCTGGGTTGTTAGCGGATAAGAAATGAAAACACAATTTTTAGTTTTGCTGATTGGCTCGAGCCTTTTTATCTCGAGCCTCGCCCAAACCCAGTACCCACTCAGCGCCAAACACGACCTTGGCGAAACAAGTATTAGCGCTCAACCCAAACGAATTGTTGTCTACTCCGAAGAAGTTGCCGAAATCGCTCATGTGCTGGGCATCAAACCTGTGGGCTATATCTCAAGGCGACCGGCTGGGGCAAGCCTAGGCGCACCGATTGTTGATCTAAACTCGAGTATTGCTAAAACCTTGCGTAGCGCGACTTGGCTTGGTTTGGTCAACACCCCTTCACTCGAGACGATGCTGGCGGTGCGTCCAGATTTGATTTTGGCATTCACGGGCGAGGGTGCGTATTTACGCGGCGATGGTTATAAGAATTTTAGTGCTATCGCGCCAACACTGGCGTACAGCTTTGATGTGGCGAAAAACATTTCTTGGGCAGATACGCTCCAAGATGTTGGGCGGGTCTTAAATCTCGAGACACGGGCAAATAATTACTTGCGCTCATACAATTCTAAACTCGAGTTGCTGCGTGCTTCATTTGAACCAATTGTCAAGCGCAGCCCAAAAGTCACGATGCTGTTTATGCCAAACGCCAATGTCACGGTGTTACTCGGAGCAAAGCACCCATTTAGTCTGGTCATGACCAAACTGGGTTTTACGCTGTCTCTGCCAGCCGGCGCAACCATTGCCAACGGCTCGAGCGCCCCAATCAGTGCTGAAGGTCTGACCAAAATAGATGCGGACATCGTAATTGCCCTGCGTTTACAAAACCCTGATGGCACACTGACTCGAGTTCCCAACGAAGATGTACTGGCAAAGCTCAAAACCAAGTACATTCCGTACAGTTTGCCGCCGCTCGAGCCAAGCAGTGGACCCGTGACCGATTTGGTGCGTGCCGAAACAATTTTTAGGGCTTTACGATGAGTGAGCTAACCCAAAAATACTTTACTGGCGTACTGGCGCACGTCAACGAAGACCACAGCGCCGAACTCTTGGCAGCTTGTCAAGCCAGTGGTGCAGTCTGGGCAAGTCATGCCGAATTATGCCGTTTGGATGCTCGAGGGTTGAGTGTGCAACTTTCAAAAGAAAGCCGTTCCGAAGAATTGAATTTTACCTTCCCAAAGCCCGCCGCCGATGCTTCTGAAATTCGCAGCCGCCTGATTGCTTTTATGCGCCAAGGCGAGGAACTGGTGGTGAATTCGCCACTCGCCCAGTACAACCCTGATGCTTTAGAGCAAATTATCATCGGGCGGCGTTCGTACCCACTGGATAAACTCGATTCCAGACCCATCCCCAAAGCCATGATTGAG
>JANNEE010000516.1:0-3336 GCA_031388325.1 Deinococcales bacterium | reverse complement strand
ACCAAGTAATGTCCCAATACGGGCGCGGTCTCGAGTCACATCACGCGAGGTCGTAAAAACACCAAGGTCAAAACCACATTGACTGGCTTCATCGGCAGCCGCCCTTGCAACTTCGGCAAAGTATGGACTGACCAATTCGGGAATCACCATCCCAAGAACCCCTGTTTTACCACCGCGTAAACTTCGGGCAGCACTGTTGACCACATAACCCAAGTCGCTAACGGCTTTCAGAACCCGTTCCCTGGTCCCTTCGGAAATACGCCCAGTGTTATTCAAGGTTTTTGAAACCGTGATTTTAGATACGCCAGCTAAACGGGCGACATCGGCAAGGGTAATGGGAGAATTAGGCATAAACATAGTATATACGTTACCCCTTAAGAAAAACACTTGAGGTGGCTACAAAAATTTTGTTTGGGTTATCGTTACCCCAAATTTAGCATGACCACTCAGCAATGTCAAGAGGTGCTATTTTCTGACCTTGACTTTCGGGTATACCAAATGGCACACTAAAACTGTGTTCTTATCCTGTTTCTTAGGCATCAAAATGCCGACCCTAAGCGCTCGAATGCAATTGCGTTGAACTCCCCTATGCAGGGCTGATTCAACGCAATTGTGTACACTGACAACACAAACATATTTCTCGAGAAGGGGTTCTTATGACAAACGATTTTGCAACATTAGCCGTCCAAGAAGGCATTCCGCGTGGACATGGCGTAAGCATCGGCACACCAATTCATGCCGTGGCAGCCTTTCAGTTTGAAACCCTCGAAGAAATGGCAGATGTTTTTCAGGGACGCGAGGAAGGCTTGCAGTATGCCCGTATTCAGAATCCTACATTGGTGGCACTCGAGACCCGCTTAACGGCTTTAGAAGGCGCAAAGGGTGCAGTGGTGACTGCCACTGGACAAAGCGCCACCTTACTGGCTTTACTTGCACTGGCTCGAGTTGGCGACCATATTGTCGCAAGCAACACCTTATTTGGTGGCAGCCTTGGCTTACTGAACAACGTGCTGCCCAATTTTGGAATTCGCAGCAGTTTAGTCGAAAATAATCCAAGTGCCTTTGAAGCCGCTATTTTGGATAACACCAAAGCCATTCTGGTCGAAACGATTGGCAATCCAGCTTTGGATGTCCCAGATTTTGAAGCGCTGGTTGCCTTGGCTCGAGCCAAAAACATCGCTTTAATTGTGGATAACACATGGGGCGCAGTTGGTGCATTGTGTCGCCCTCTGGAACTCGGTGCAGATTTAGTCACCCACAGCCTGACCAAATGGGCAAGCGGACATGGGGCAGCCATGGGTGGGGCAGTCTTATCCCGAATTGGTTATCTGCCCAATAGCCCAGCTTTTCTCGAGCCAGATGCAACGGGTCAAAGCCTAAATGAACGGTATGGCGATAGGGGTTTCTTGGTTCGGGCGCGGTACTTAGGTTTACACCAAATGGGCATGACCCTAGCGCCACACAGCGCATGGCAAATTCAGCAAGGACTCGAGACGGTGGCTTTAAGATTAGAGCGCGAATCAAGTACCACTTCAGCACTAGCCGCATGGCTCGAGACGCACGAAGCCGTGGCATGGGTTTCGCACACCAGTCGCCCAAACCATCCACATTTTGCGGCGGCTCAAAAATACTTAAAAGGGCAGCCTTGTGTCTTGGCATTTGGCGTGAAAGGCGGTTTGGCTGGCGCTTCTGCGTTCCTAAAAAGTCTGCAATTGGTGCGCTTAGCCGCTAACTTGGGTGATACCCGAACACTTGCTGCCCACCCGTGGACGACTACGCATGGGCGCTTACAAGAACCTGCCAAAAAAGCGGCAGGGGTTCACCCAGAAATGATTCGGCTGACGGTTGGACTCGAGGATGCCCAAGACCTCAAACGAGACCTTGGGCAAGCGCTTCATGCTGCTCTTGAAGTCACCCTGCTCGAGCAGCGATAAAGCCTTTAAGTCAACTCTCACGCACTCCCGCCGCCGCAAGCGGCGACCCCCTCTTGCTCATAAAATAGCACCTATCGGGCTATTCGCGCCTCGAAAAAGAGGGGGTCTTGGGGTAATGTCGTATTGTTTTTTATGTCCCAAAAACCAAAACAACAATACGAACCGAACAACCCTCTCCCGCGCTGTTTGGCGGGATGAGGGTAACGAGCCTAGGCGAGTTGGGTGAGGGTTGGATGATGTTGATGGACAACCACATTCTCGAGACCGATTCTTTGTTTTCCTTTTGCCCATGAAAAACCCCCTGTCTCGAGACAGGGGGTTCTTGTTGCTTAACTTATCGCCAGCCAAAGGTGCGTTCGTCAAGTTTCCAGTCGAGCCTAAAGTACAAGCCCGGACGGAAGGTATTGCCGATGGCGTTGTTGATACCAACAAAGTTATATCCAACCGTAAAGAGCAAGTTATCCACGAGGCGTAAGCTGCCCTCGAGTCCAAATGCTCCACCAAGTGTACCTGTGCTTGGTTGGAAGTTGATTGCGCCTTGTGCGCCAAGGGCGAGGCTGTCACTGACAAAATAAGTGAATCCACTGCTGAGTTGAATCGTGAATGCACCTGCTTGGAATGGTAAGCGGTAGGCAATGGCACTGCGGGCGAAGAGTGTTTCGCTGGCTTGGTAGCCAAATTGGAATTCACCCTCGAGCAGGTCTGTTGCTCCAGCACCACTGCCTCGGTAAAGTCCAAATTTAGCGGTGTTGTTGCTGATGATGCTCCAGTTATTACCACGGTAAGCAAAGGCAATGCTGAATGTGCCGCCGTCTATAATCGTTGTGCCGGGTTGACTCCACAGGCTTGGGTCAGTGGCGTATTCAATTTGCGGGCTAATCACAAATTCGGTACTGAGTTGGGCGATTAAGCCGGCAGTGTAAACCTGTTTTACACCTGTTGGCATAAAGCTGTATTGGGCGCGGATATTGGCTTTGGTGCTTGGGTCGCTATAAAGTGCGCCAAAGGTTAAGCCGGCTCGAGCTTCGGAAGGCGTTGGGGTGAAATTAACATCTGCCCCGAGTTGCAAGCTAAAGGTATCCGAAAGTGGGATGCTGGTGGCAAGTCCGACTCGAGCGCGTCCAGCATCGCCGTTGACGGTATCGAGGTCGTAAGTCGCAAAGACATTGGTTTGTCCAAAGGCATTTGGCACGATTTGTTCGTTCCCAAAGAGATTGCGAAGCAGTTCACCGTTAGAGAATGCGCCTTGGACTCCAAAGCTGATTTGTTGTTTGACTCCGTTCCACTCGTAGGTCAGTTTGTCACGCAGTAAAACACTAAAGCTGGTGGTGATTGGGAACTCGAGTGATACCGTGGTGCTGCCATACGTGGTGGCATCACCGATGACTGGGACTTGTTGGAG
>JANNEE010000511.1:0-6770 GCA_031388325.1 Deinococcales bacterium | reverse complement strand
TTCAAATAAACTTTACTTGACGAGTTGAATAAAATAATTTTCTTAAAAACAGACAGCAATTTATAAAATGTTAGATTATATTTTAATCTAGATTTATTTTTTTGAATGTACAAGTATCAGTACAATCCAAAAGTGGTAATAGTTCATAATGAGCTTAGGGTAAAAGAGCAATTTATAGCATCTCTCTTATAAAACATAAGTGCCTCACCAACACAAAAAATCGTGCAATTGAAAATTCTAAGACAAATTTTTAAGTCACTTTGCCACGAGCTGCAAATTCAGGCTTTTGCCAACTGCTGTACTGCATGATTTGCTCGAGACGACCCACAGCCTCAAAGATGTCGGTGTGGCTGTTGTAAAGCGGTGCAAAGCCAAAACGCACAATGTTAGGCGCTCGGAAATCGCCAATCACCCCTGCGGTAATCAGGGCTTGCATGATTTCAAAACCGTGTTGGTGGGTATAACTGACTTGCGAACCGCGTTTGGCGTGTTCTAACGGCGTAACGCACGTAAAACCATATTGCTGCTCGAGTGGCTGCATGGCTTTAATGAACAAATCGGTCAGCGAAAGGCTTTTAACTCGAGCCGCTTCAATGCCAAATTCTTGCCATAACTCGAGGGCGGCTTCTAGGGCGGTCAGTGCCAATACAGGTGGAGTGCCAGTCGTTAAGCGAAGAATACCGTTGGCTGGGGCGTATTCTGGGGTAAAAGCAAAGGGTTGGGCATGTCCCATCCAACCAGATAAAGCGGGTAAGGCAGCTTCTTGGTGTTTTTTAGCAACGAATAAAAAAGCGGGTGCGCCGGGTCCGCCGTTTAAGTATTTGTAACCGCAGCCAATCGCAAAGTCGGCTTGGCAAGTGTTCAGTGCCACCGGAAACGCGCCCGCGCTGTGGGCTAAATCCCAAATGGTTAATGCGCCTACCGCAGTGGCTCTTTGGGTTAGGGCTGCCATGTCAAGACGCTCACCTGTGCGGTAATCTACTTCGGTCAAGAGCAGCACCGCCACATCTTTGGTTATGGCAGTCTCGAGGTCGGCGCGTTTAACAAAACGCAGTTCGTATTTATTATCCAGTAATTCGTTTATCCCTTGGGCAATGTATAAATCGGTGGGGAAATTATCAATATCGGAGACAATCACATGGCGCTCGGGGCGTAATTTTAGGGCTGCCAGTAAAACCTTAAAAACATTGATGCTGGTGCTGTCACATGCCACAACTTCATCGGGATTTGCACCGATTAAAGCGCTGAGTTGCTTACCAACTCGAGTCGGTAAGTCAATCCAATGGTTGGTGTTCCAAGACTGGATTAAATCCTCACCCCATTGGCGCGTGATCGCTTCCTCTACTCGAGCAGGGACGTGCTTGGGCAATGCGCCAAGGCTATTGCCATCAAAGTAGATTTTATTTGGTGGCAAATAAAAACGTTCTCGAGCCGCTTTTAATGGGTCGTTTTGGTCAAGATTCTGGGCTATAGAAAGGTTTATCATCTGCGTTTTAGAATATCGGGTTTAGGCGGGGCGTTGTTAAACATTTCTTTGGCGGATTGCCGCGTCCAAATCATGGTCGCAATATAGGCTGGAATAAACAGCATCAGCTGCCCCCAAACTGTGCCGAAAAAAGAAATTCCAAGGGCAGTTAAAGCAATTTGTAATGCTAACGTGCCAAGAAAAATCAGCAGCACTTTAGGCAAAGTACGCCCCAGCACACCAAAGTATTTTTTCCAACTGAAAGTGTTTTTACCAGAGTCTTTGACGGCTTTTTCGTAATCCCGCCGAGCAATTTTAATTTCGCGTCTTGTCTTACCCATACGTCAATATACCAGAGCCTCTGCCTGCAAAACTACGGCTTTGGTAAATCTACGTCCTCAAAAATATTAGACAAGGTTAGCTTTAAGTTCACACAAGAAAACTCGATTTCTCCCAACTTATCAAATGCCACAAATTGCCAAGTATTGTCAAGCAACTTACGGTAGACTTCGACTCGAGTTTTATCCTGATGTACCAAAACATACATTCTTAGGCTGTTAAGCTGCTGATAATTTTCCCATTTCTCGCTACGGTCAATATGTTCGGTGCTGTTAGAAAGCACCTCGACCAGTAGACATGGATGTTGTTTCAGGCTTTTGCCTAAATCATCTGGATGACAAGTCAAAAGCACATCGGGATAATAGCCTTTACCATTTGCCAGCACTCTCATATCCGACTGAAACACCCGACAAGCTGTACCTCGAGCCGCAACCCGTAACGCCGAAAAGATATTCCCAGCAATTAGATTATGCGGGTCGCTTGCCCCAGCCATAGCAAACAAAAAACCATCCACGTACTCATGACGCACTTGGCTCGAGCCTTCAAACTCGAGGTATTCATCAAAACTGGTTAGGGTTTTTATCGGTGCTTCACGCATGGGTTAAGCCTAGCATAAAACGATTAAAGCGAATCTTAATTTTCTCAAGAGACTTGACATTCCTAGACTTCTCGGATAGCTTTATGTCTAGGATACCTAGGACTTGGGTGTACAACCAGCCAAAGCATCCACTCGAGACCCCTAGACCCTCGAGTACCAAAGGAAAACATGGACGCAAACCTCTTAAAAGGCAATTTGGACTTAATCCTGCTAACTATTCTTGAACACGGGCAAATGTATGGACTCGAGATTATCGAAGAAGCCAACGAACGCACCGATGGTTATTTTGAATTCAAAGAAGGCAGTGTTTACCCAGCCCTACACCGCCTGACCGTGAACGGCTACTTAGAAGCCAATTTCAAACCCAGTCCTCGCGGCGGAATGCCCAGTCGGTACTACACGATTACCGACCACGGCAAGAAAAACCTGATTCAAAAACAAGCCGAATTCGACCAGTTCAGTCAAGCGGTTAAAGGGCTGCGGCTCGAGCCAAAAACCCAAGTATGACCGAACGTGAACGCTACTTAAAACTAGCCACATGGAGCTTATCGGGACAACAAAAAAAGATTGTCCGCATGGAATTAGAGGCACACATCGAACATAAGGTTTGGAAATACCAAATGCGTGGGTACGACCAGACCCAAGCTCTCGAGAAAAGACGCAGCGCAACCTGCGTCTTTTTGCGTTTAGCGCACGGCTCGAGTGCCTAATCCTTCAGCTAGAATCGTGGCAGCCAGCGTGTTCAAACTAACACCTTCTACTTCGGCACGCTCAGAAAGTTTTTGATGCAACGACTTTGGTAAACGCAACCTGAATTGCCCACTGAAGGTACTGACACTCGAGTTTGGCATGGGAATTTCAATACTGTGTTTGTGTGCCACAGTCAACCAAGATTCCCTTGCGTCAACTGCCATCAAGCCGATTTCCTCAAGTGTTTCACCAACCGTTACGCATCCCGGTAAGTCTGGGTAGTACGCCACGAATCCGCCTGTTGGGTCTGAAACAATTTGTAATGGATACTCGAGCTTAAAGAGTTGTTTTAAGGTCATGATTTCTCCTTTGTGTAACCAAGTGCAATCACGATTTGAGTTAAGTAAAAGCGTTTAACTTTTTTTCCACCTACAGTTGGAATGTTTAACACGACTAAGCCATCCGTAAAAACATTGTGGTTACTGCCTGCATGATCGAATAAAAAACCGTGTGACTCGAGCAACTTAAATACTTCGGTGTACCGCATTTCCGTGGGTAGTTCGAGTAATTTTGCCAATAGCTTTTCGCGTTTGGTCATGGTACATGATACCACATGTGGAATCACTACGCGACGCGTTCAGATTCTCGAGCAGCTAGGGCTTCCAAAGCAGTTTTAGCAGGCGAAGGCGCTAAGCATTCTAGGGCTTCTATCGCATTGTTAGCACGGCGGCGCATCTCGAGACGGGCTTCATCATCGGTTTTGGCAGCCAAGACCAATTCGCGCATTCGTTGCACATCGCCATTAACGGCAGCGCGGCGCTCGAGAATATCGCGGGCTTCTTGGTTGTCGTTTTCCAGTAAGTACAGCACAGGCAGAGTGGCTTTGCCTTCGCGTAAATCGCCGCCAACGGGTTTACCTAGGGTACGCTCATCAGACATTAAATCGAGGATGTCATCTTGGATTTGAAAGGCTCTCCCGTACTCGAGTCCGTAGGTTTCTAAGGCATTTTGGGTACTGATGTCAGCTTTGGCAAGCATGGCTACCCCTTTGGTGGCAGCCGCCGCTAAAGAAGCAGTTTTACCAGTAATAATACTGAAATAATTAGGGATGCTGTAAGTACCGAGGGCAGCCACTTGAAATTGCAACACCTCGCCTTCGCAAATGGTGCGTGAGGTGTTGCCGATTAAACGCACAAAATCGCCAGCGTCCGAACCAAAATTGGCAAGTAGCATCATCAGGCGACTGAGTAAATAATCGCCGCTCATCACAGAAACAACATTGCCGTAATGCTTAAAAGCCGCTTCTTTGCCGCGTCTGGTGTCGGCATCGTCTATTAGGTCGTCGTGCAGCAAACTGGCACTGTGCAGCAGTTCGATAACCGCAGCGTAGTCCACTTCTCGAGGGTCGTTCAGATGCAGGGCTTGGCTGGTCAAAAAAACCAGTTGTGGACGGGCGCGTTTACCGCCCGCATCGAGTAAATCCTCACCAATCAGTTCAATGAATTCCACTTCGGATTTGACGAGTTCTCGCAGTCGTAGCTCTAAGGCTGCCATTTGAGGTTTCACCAGTGGGTTCATTGCCAACTCCAAGTTGCTCGAGATGAGAAACCCTCAAGCCTTTGTGAAACTATACACGCCCTGCTCGGGACGAATGCCGTTTGTTTGCAGCACAGTCTTTTGCAGCACAGTGTTTTTACATACTTGTCCATTTTTGGTTAGAATTTGCACTCTGCACCGTGCGTTCAATAAATTTTACACCCCTCGCGCCATCCTCGAGCGTCGGATAGTCGCCTTCTAGCGCACTTAATGCACGGTTCTCGAGTTTGGCATGAATCGCTTCGGCAGCACCCACATAAACATTAGCAAAGGCTTCCAAAAAGGCTTCTGGATGTCCGGCGGGGATTCGACTGGCTTTTTGGGCGGCGGCACAGAGGTAATCTGAGCCTCGAGTCAGAATTTGACGCGGTGCGCCAAGTGGGTTGTACTCGAGATAATTCGGGTTTTCTTGATGCCACTCAATCCCGCCTTGAGTCCCAAAAACCCGTAAGCGCACATCGTTTTCGCCACCAATTTGAATTTGGCTGGCAATCATCACGCCTTTTGCGCCACCCTGAAAACGCATCAGCAAATTGCCGTCGTCATCGAGTTGTCTGCCTTCAACAAAAGTCGTCAGGTCAGCGCAAATACTCTCGAGTTCTAAGCCAGTCACGGTTGCCATCAGGTTCTCGGCATGAGAACCAATATCGCCAATACACCCAGCCGCACCACTTCGGGCTGGGTCAGTGCGCCAATCGGCTTGTTTTTGTCCAGATTCCTCGAGCTTGGTGGCAAGCCAACCTTGGTTGTACTCAACAATGACTTTACGAATCTGCCCAAGTTGCCCAGAACGCACCATTTCCCGAGCTTGTTTGACCATCGGATAGCCTGTGTAATTGTAAGTCACAGCAAAAATCACCCCAGATTCTTGAACTGTTTTGATTAAATCTTCGGCTTGCTCAGAAGTATGCACCAAGGGTTTATCGCAAATCACATGGATTCCCGCCGCCGCAAATGCCTTAGCCACAGGGTAATGGACATGGTTTGGGGTGACAATACTGACCACATCAATTCGCTGGTCGGCGGGCAGTGCCAATTCGGAGGTGAGCATCTCTTGCCAAGTGCCGTAATTTCGGGCTAAGCCCAAATCTTGCCCTGACAGAATCGCCTTTTCAGGATTGCTCGAGAGTGCGCCAGCCACAAGTTCATACATGCCATCCAATGCCATGACTTTACGGTGAACCGCGCCGATAAAGGCATCGCGTCCACCACCAACCATTCCGTACCTGAGTTTACGCATTTTATTTCCTCTCTTCAGAAACACTATCAAAAGCACTGTCAAAGGCTCGAGATGATGGTTTGAAATCAAGTTTTTTGCAGTAGGCAGCACTTTCGGTTGCGCCGTGAATCCTGTCCATGCGGCTGTCTTCCCATTCGACACTTAAGGGACCCGCGTAGCCAATATCGTTTAATGCCACAATAATTTCTTCAAAGTTAATATCACCTCGTCCGACACTGCGAAAATCCCAGTAGCGTCTCGAGTCACCAAAATTGGTATGCCCACCAAAAACACCAGCCTGCCCTGTGCCATGTCCCCACCAGACATCTTTCATATGGACATGGAAAATTCGCGTGGCAAAGGTGCGAATAAACTGCACATAATCCACGCCCTGATACCCCAAATGGCTTGGGTCGTAATTAAAACCAAAGCGCTTGTGTTGTTTCAGGGCTTGCAAGGCGCGTTCGGCACTGGCGGTGTCAAAAGCAATTTCGGTTGGGTGTACCTCGAGCGCAAAATTAATGTCGTGTTCTTCAAAAACATCTAAAATTGGTTTCCAGCGTTTGGCAAAGTTCTTGAAACCATTGTCCCAATAGGCTTGGCTGGTCGGCGGAAACGCATACAGGCTATGCCAGATGCTCGAGCCAGTAAAACCATTGACCGTTTTAACCCCAAATTTAGCGGCAGCCCTTGCCGTGTCCGCCATCTCAAGCGCGGCACGCTGGCGTACACCTTCGGGTTTGCCATCACCCCAGACATGGGCTGGCAAAATGGCTTTATGGCGTTCGTCAATTAAATCACAAACCGCTTGCCCGACCAAATGTGCTGAAATTGCATGGCAAGTAAGACCATGTTTTTTCAGT
>JANNEE010000480.1:0-1998 GCA_031388325.1 Deinococcales bacterium | reverse complement strand
CGCACTGCTCGGGCGGGACTCGATGCACTGATTGACCTTGGTCGCCCCTCGAGTATTCAGTTGGCGGTGCTGATAGACCGAGGACACCGTGAACTGCCAATTCGTGCCGATTACGTCGGTAAGAATATCCCCACCAGTCGCCAAGAAATCGTTAAAGTTAAACTTTTAGAAACCGATAACGAAGATGCGGTCGAACTCTACGAATTACGCGGCGAGGTCAAAGGGTGAAGCATCTGCTTGATTTTCAGGCGTGGTCTAAGGGAAGTTTAGAAAATATTCTCGAGACCACCAAGGTCATGGCGGATGTGCTTGAGCGCCCAGTTAAAAAAGTTCCAGCGCTTCAAGGTTTTACAGTCTGTAATGTGTTTTTTGAGAACAGCACGCGAACTCGCTTAAGTTTTGAATTGGCGGCGCGGCGGATGAGTGCCGATGTGCTGACTTTTACCAGTGCCACCTCGAGTACCGCCAAGGGCGAAAGTTTACAAGATACGATTGCGACTTTAGAACAGATGAAAATAGATTGTTTTATTGTGCGCCATGAAGCCAGTGGCGCGGCGCACAGTGTCAATAAATTTAGCAAAGCCAAAGTGATTAACGCTGGCGACGGTCGTCGGGCGCATCCAACCCAAGCGCTTTTAGATGCCTATACCTTATGGCAGCGTTTTGGCAGTCTCGAGGGCTTAGAAGTGGCTATTATTGGCGATGTGCGTCACTCGAGGGTGGCGCGAAGCAACGCCGAACTGCTACCAAAACTTGGGGCAAAGGTGCGCTTGTGCGCCCCTGCAACACTGCTGCCGCGTGAACTCGAGGCAGATGGTGTAACGCTAACCACCAATCTCGAGGAAGCGGTTTCTGGTGCTTCGGCAGTCATGGCTTTGCGCTTACAGCTTGAACGGATGAAATCTGGCTATATTCCGAGTTTAGAAGAATACCGCAGCAGTTATCAAGTGAGTAGCAAAACCATGCGTTTGGCTCGGGAAAATGCGGTGGTGATGCACCCGGGACCAATGAACCGTGACCTTGAAATCGAAGGAGAACTGGCGGACTCGAGCCAAAGTCTGATTCTTGAACAGGTCAAAAATGGTGTGCCAGTGCGAATGGCAGTTTTGTATCATTTGCTGGTAGGTAAAGGTTGAAAATTGGTTGTGGGCAGGGCGACCACAAGGGTCGCCCCTACAAGAGATTATTTGAATTGTTTTTGTAGGGGAGGGGCTTGTCCCCTCCCTGCCCCAAATCGGGGTGAATTATGAAAATTGAAATTAACAATGCACGTTTGGCGAACGGTTCTTCTCGAGATATTCGCATCGAAAATGGTCTAATCGTCCCCCGTTTATCGGGTTTGGCAGATGTCAGCATTGATGGCTCGAGGTACTTGGTCACACCCGCTTTAATAGACCCACACGTGCATTTGCGTGTGCCGGGGCAAGAAGAAAAAGAAAGCCTCGAGACGGGTTTAAGTGCAGCCGTGGCGGGTGGTTTTGGCAGTATTGTCTGTATGCCCAATACCAGTCCAGCCGTGGACGAACCAGAATTGGTACAGAAACTGATTCGGGATGCCGAAGTTTTGGGTTTAGCGCGGTTGTTTCCCAGTGCGGCACTGACCAAAGGGCGCTTGGGGCAGCATTTAACCGATGCGATTGCCCTCAAAAAAGCGGGCGCAGTGATGTTGACCGATGATGGTGGCACAAACGAAGATGCAGGGGTCTTGCGGCGTGGTCTCGAGTACGCCCATGCACAGGGCTTGGTGATTAGTGTTCATGCCGAGGATGCCAGTTTGCGTGGCGATGGGGTAATGAATGAAGGGCGCACTTCGGAACGGCTAGGCTTACCAGGTAATCCTGTGGCAGCCGAAGCAGCGCGGATTGCCCGAGACTTAGAGATTTGTGCTTTGACTGGCGCAAGACTGCATATTCAGCACTTATCATCAGCTCGAGGTTTGGCGCTGGTGCGTGAAGCCAAAATACGCGGCTTAAATGTGACTTGTGAAGTTGCGCCGCA
>JANNEE010000462.1:0-2218 GCA_031388325.1 Deinococcales bacterium | reverse complement strand
TGGGAATACTTTATGCAGCACATCACTGAACGCTTTGTACGCGGACCTTTTTTAGTTGTGGTGGCGGCGATTGGTGTACTGCTGATACCTGGTACTAAACTGGTCTCGAGTATCCCGCATTTACTGGTGTTTTTACTGGCAATCAGCCTTGCTTTTGCAGTGCGGTTTTTAATTGCTTATTGTGTCGGGCTGTGCTGCTTTTGGCTCGAGAATGCTACTGCGCTGGACGAACTGTACTTTATTTTAAGCATCACGCTTTCTGGCAGTTTTGCACCCCTAGAATTTTACCCCGCTTGGCTCAGACCGATTCTCGAGTACCTACCATTCCCATACATTGTTTACTACCCAGCCCAAATTCTCATTGGCAAACTCGAATGGGCTGAAACTGGGCGGGTGTTGCTGGTGCAACTGCTTTGGCTAGGCATTACCTTTGGGTTGTTTCAAATCATGTGGCGGGTTGGACGCAAACGCTACGGCGCAGTCGGGGCATAACATCCGCCAAAAAGCACAGGCTTGGGCGGCTTCTCAACTCGAGCAACCACTTAAATCGTAAAATAGATTTTATGTCATTACAGTATCAAGCCAGTGGTATTCCTATTAGCCAAAGTTTTAAGGTCAGCAAAAGTCAGCGCTATCAAGCTAAAATGATTCTCATTGCTTTGAACGCACTGGATAGTGTTATCGGAGATGGTGATTTACCGATGATTACCCTTCAATTGGGTATTCCAACCAATGAATTGGGGCAGATACTAGAAGGTAAAACAAATTGGATGCGACAGCCACAGGTTTGTACTTCGATTGAAATTTATCAAAATACGCTTGTGGCTGGTATTTCAACCCTGCATGAAATCGCGCATCGGCTTGATATTGATGCACTCGAGTTTTGTTCCGAGATTCCTAATCCGTTTTCCAAAGCATGGCAAGCCTTTACTCCTTGGCGGGCAGAAGTGAAGAAAAGCCAGACGATCAGAACACTACGAACTCTTGTACAAGAACCTGAAGATTCTTATTATGTTGCCGAATTGTTACGACCCCGAGAAATATTTGCTCGTAGTTTTGCCCAATATGTTGTGCTACGAAGTCAGAACGACTACCTTGTGGCTGAATTGCAAAGTTTGCAAAACGTTAATTTGTTAAATCATGTATACTCGTTGGTGCAGTGGACGGATGAGGATTTTGAAGTCATTGCACAGACTTTTGATTCGGCTTTTTTGCGATTAGGATGGATGAAACCAAAATGAAACCTTCAACGGTTAGGCTAACCTTAGATGATATGCAGCGTATCATTCGGACTGATTGTGTTGAAGCATCAGGTTTGGATTTACCGTACCGAAGTATTTTTGATACAGAAGAAGCCGAGGCTCTAGCCGAAGCCGAGTACCTCATGAATCTCGAGAAAGCCCGAGATTTACAACCAGTTTAATTTGAATTTTAGGTCACACCTCGAGATTATTCGTCTCGAGGTGTGACTTTTTTTTAGGCTTGTATCACTGCGTTGGCATGGGCGCGACCATGTTCAAGTTCACTTGGGGTGGCTTCCCGAATTCCCACAACTTTGACCCAAAACTCGAGGGTGTCGCCAGCCAGTGGGTGGTTAAAATCCACCAGCGCTTCTTCGCCTTCGATTTCAAGCACCACAAAGCTAACCGCTTCGCCGTCTTCGTTTTCGCCAGTGTAATGCCCGCCAACCTCGAGTTCGTCTTCAAAACTATCCACGGGAATGGTCTGAATCATTTCCTCATCAAAGACTCCATAACCCTCGTGAGCTTCGATAAACACGGTTTTTTCCTCAAATAATTTCATACCCGCTAAAGCATTCTCGAGTCCCACAATAATGTTACCGTAGCCATGCAAATACATTAAAGGTTCGCCTTCGGATTCATCCACCAGATTCTCTTCGACCCGTAAACGGTACTCTAAACTAACCACATCATCTTTTTTAATCGACATACCTCTCCTAACGGCTTTTAGCGCGAATCAACTCGAGAATAGTCCAGAGTGGTCGTTCTGCTTCAAGTCCAACGTCCACACCGTACACCGAAAAGGCACGGTTGCGAATGGCGCTTAAGTCCCCAAATTCTTCTAAGGTGGTTGTATCGTTTAGGAATACATTGTCATAATCAAGGTGCAGCACCTTCTGAAAAAAATCTCTGGCAAGGGCAGCTTGGGCATCTATACGATTTGTACTCGAGAACATCTCCTCGGCGGGTTCACCGGG
>JANNEE010000460.1:0-2203 GCA_031388325.1 Deinococcales bacterium | reverse complement strand
GGCTCGGGGTTTAGCCGAAGTCAGTCCGTTACACTTAGATTTAATGCGTTCTTATGCGGCAAATTCACAGCGCACTTTTTTAGATTTACGCATCCCCAGCACTGCACCTGTCTTTAAGCCCGTAAAAATAAAAGGCATGGCGTTGGGGATGCGTAAATCTAAAAAAGTGCGCTGTGAATTTGCCGCATAAGAACGCATTAAATCTAAGTGTAACGGACTGACTTCGGCTAAACCCCGAGCCGTATTTAAGAGCATTGGAAAAAAAACCGTGATTGCCACAACCACAGCCTTTGATTGCCAATCCACACCCATAATCCGAATGATAATCGGCGCAACTGCCACTATCGGCACACTCGAGAACAGCGTGGCGTAGGGCATTAAACCCCGCTCGAGAAATGGGTAGCGCTGGGTTGCAATCGCCACCAAGACCCCGAGTGTGCCGCCCACTAAAAAGCCCACAAATGTCTCGAGCAGGGTGGTGTTGGTGTCGCGCAGCAGCACATTTCGGGCTTCAAAAAGTTTGACCAGCACGGCACTTGGCGGCGGGATTTGTGCCAGTGGAATATCGTAGCCACGCACCAAACCCTCGACCCCAAGCAGCACCACCACTGCCAGCAGACCCGCCGGAAGTAGCCCGACGGCTTGGCGTTGTAACCAGTCCGAGTTGTCTTTGGCTTTTGGGCGGGCTAAAAATTGCAGCACCGCACTCGAGGCAAACCCAACTCCAGTTAGCCCTAAAAACGTACCCAGATAAACCAAGAAAACCGCCCCAGAATTCCAGCCCTCAAAGTTAGCAGCATTGGCTAGAATTGTGAGCAGCAAAACAGCCATGCCCAGCAACAGCAGCCCAACGGCAAAGGCTCGAGTCATGAGCGGCTGCGTCGCCATGGAGTCACCGCCCGCTCGACCACGCCGACCAGTGCTACCAAAACGATGCCCAGCACCGCACTGCCAATCATCACCAGCCATAAACTGCGTGAATCCGATGCCCTCGAGTTCTCGGACAATAGCCGCCCTAAACCCGCATCGGTGATGGTGCTGGACTCGGAAACAATTGCGCCAATTAGCGCCCCAGTCATGGCAACCTTAAACGCCGTAAATAAAAATGGCACACTGGTTGGAAAACGTAATTTGCTAAAAGTCTGGACTGGGCTGGCGTTGTAGGTCTGCATCAGGTCTACTTGTAAGGGGTCTGGACTTTTTAAGCCTTTGGCAACCCCGATGGCAATTGGGAAAAAAGCGATATAGGCACTGATTAAAACCTTGGGCAACAAACCCTGTACACCATTAGAACCCAGTACCACCACCAGCATTGGCGCAAGCGCAATAATCGGCACAGTCTGCGAAGCCACCAACCACGGCAAAACCGCTTGTTCAAACGCCCTCGAGACGGTCAGCAGCACCGCCAGCAGCAAACCCACCACACCCGCCAGCAACAAACCAAGCACGGCGGCTAGACCGGTAAAAAAGGCGTGGTACGGCACAGAATTTGGGTCGGTTGGTGGGAAGTACGCCTTTGGGAAATCCTCGAGCAACTGATTTGGGGCTGGGACAACAGGTGAACGCAGGTTAAAGGCGCAGACAATGGCATCTTTGCCGCAAGGAAGTTCTGCTCCTCGAGACAGCAGGCGTTGGGCAGCTTGGGCATTGAGGAAAATCATGATTGGGAAAGAGATGGCTAGGGTGATGAGGGCAATGACGAGCATTGGGATGATGGATTTATTCACACCGCCTCCTCGTACCCATGCCCATGTCGCAGACTCTCGCGGACTTCGGTGGCAATTTCAAAAAACCGCGCAGTTTCTCGAGTTTCAAAATTGCGTGGTTGTGGTAAGTCAACTTCAATCACTTTTTCGATTTTCCCCGGTCGCGGGGTCATGACCACAATTCGAGTGCTTAAAAAAACCGCTTCGGGGATGCTGTGGGTTACAAAAATAATTGTTTTGCCGGTCTCGCGCCAAAGCCTTAATAACTCGAGGTTGAGGTTTTCCCTGGTAATTTCGTCCAGAGCGCCAAATGGTTCGTCCATAAAAATTAACTGTGGGTCAAAAGCCAGCGCTCTGGCAATACTGGCGCGTTGCTGCATTCCGCCGCTTAATTGCCACGGGTAGTTACGGGCAAATTTCCCGAGTCCAACCAGTTGAAGCATTTTCTCGGCTCGAGTCTGGCGTTCCTCGAAGCTGTAGCCCATAATCTCGAGTGG
>JANNEE010000457.1:0-3034 GCA_031388325.1 Deinococcales bacterium | reverse complement strand
ACGCCATGAATCAATCAGCGATGGTCTTTAACAATGGCTCGCAAGGTTTAGGTGATGATGTTACCCTGAGCATGGCTTCTGGTAACACTTTGAATATCACCAATGTCAATGTAACTCAGGATAAAATTTTCTTGAAAAGCCACGCACCCGGGGCTGGGGTGGTTACGAATTTTGAGTTTAGCGCCGAAACCGATGCCGATAAACCCACCAAATTCTTATGGGCAATGTCGGCTGCTAATAATTCCAACAAAGCCCCACTCTCGAAAGAACCAGCCTTTCGGGTGGATTTAACCTGCACAAAATAAGATTCTTGGTAGCTGTATTTCATCTGTAGCCGTTAGAATCAGGGCATGACTTTAGCGGCTACAGAGGTTCTCGAGGTGCATTTATTTGGTACGCCGCGTCTCGAGTCAAACGGCACAGCTTTGGTGATGCCAACCAAACGAGCGTTGGGACTGGTGGCATACTTGGCACTCGAGGGGGCAACTTCAAGGGAAAAACTAGCCAATTTACTTTGGGATGAACTCTTTTTTGAGAATCCTAAACGCAATTTGCGCCAAGAGTTGTACCGTTTATCGCACACGCCTTTAGCAGCCTTTCTTGAGATTGGTGATGTGATAAAGCTCGATTGCCGATGCGATGCGCGGCTGGCAAATGAAAAACACCATCTGATTGACGGTGATTTTATGTTGAGGTTTGAAGTGCCACAAGCGTCTAACTTTAACCAATGGTTGCAAATGCAGCGCGAAACCTTTGCAAAGTTGCGGCTTGGTTATCTAGAAAAAGAAGCTGCCAGTTTAACGGGTTTAGCCGCCCTGAATGGCTGGCTGGAAGTGCTGCAACTCGATGGTTTACGTGAAGCAGCCATCTGCCAAATTCTCAGGCTCGAGACACAATTTATTGGCTTACAAGCGGCTCGAGAACGCTATCTTGATTTTAAGGAACGCCTAAAGTCCGAGTTGGGTCTCGAGCCACTACCAGAAACTCAGGAGTTGGCAAAAGAACTGGGTTTGAGCCAAAGCGTAACGCAACCCAAGTCCGATGTGCGAATAGAGCGGATGCTCGAGGCAGCCAGTTTGCTAACCCAGCCATTTGAAGCCCATTTGTTACTAGACATCACTGGTTTAACCGATTTTGAAGTGCTTGAAAGCCTTGAAAAAGCCGCCCAAATGGGATTACTGCAACGCTCCAACAGTGGTTTTGAATTGGCTCAGGCAGCTTCAGTTGCCAGAAATATCCCAGCCGCCAGACGCAAAATTCTCGAGCGGCGGATTGCAAAACGGCTAGGCATTTTGGGGTTTGCGCCGCAAATTATTGCTTGGCATCTCGAGCAAGCAGGGGAACTCAATAAAGCGACCGAAAAATACTTGGAAGCTGCCGAACTTGCTGCCCGTCAAGACCAAGTACAAACCGCAATGGATGATTACAATAAAGTTTTAACACTAAGCACATTGCCAGACCAGCGCTTTATGGTGCTACAAACCAGAGTGATCTTGGCACGGCGTTTGGATAACCGAATTTGGCGCGAAACGATTCGGGATTTAGAACACGAAGCCAGAAACCGAAGCCCAGAACACCGAGTGGCTGCCGATTTACAACGCGCTTTGTGGCACATGGTCAACAACGAATTTGATAAGGCATTTGAATTTGTCGCATCACACCTCGAGAAAACAGGCAAACTTGGCGGCATGGCAGCTTATTTACAAGGTTCACTGCTGATGAAAACAGGGCAACTCTTGAACGCCGAAAGCCATTTGCGCCGAGCTTTAGCCCATAAAAATGCCTTAGAAGACCAACAAACCGCCGAGGTTCATAACGTCCTCTGTGTTTTAGCCACACAGCGTGGTCAGATGCAAGAAGCCAAAAAACACAATTTGGCTTCGCTTAAAGGTTTTGCCCGAAGCGGACATCAGATGGGTTTAAGCCGAGCCTTATCCACGGCTGGGGTTCTCGAGATGCTTGGTGGTCAACACCGAGCCGCCATGCGAATGTTTAAGCGCTCGCTGGCAACTTCACAAAAAATTGGTGATGCCATTGGGCAAATTGCGACCTTACTAAATTTAAGTAAAAGCACCTTTGAAACAAATCAATTTGAACTTAGTCATGGCTATCTCGAGCAGGGCTTGGTCTTACTCGAACAGCACCCCAACGAGGACTTGCGTGGTTCGTATTTGGTCAATATCGCCGTCGTCGAACGAACTGGGTTGCGTTTAGATTCAGCTTGGAACAGGGTAGAAACAGCTTTGGAGCTTGCAAAAACACAGGGTTTAAGCCAAAAAATTGCCAGCCGCAGTTTAATCATGGCTGACCTTGCGACAGAACGAAGTTGGTTTGAAAAAACTAAGATGTACTTAGCCCTTGCCGCACAATACATCACCCCAGAATTGCAAGCCGATTTCATTTTAGAAACAGCCAAACTAGAATTGTACCAAGGTCAACCCTTGAAGACCCTCGAGTTACTGCTGAACCTAGAATGTCAAAACGATAACACCCAATACCGTGCCGCCCTGATTGGTTTAGCTTATCTGGGCTTAGGGCAACCACTCGAGACCTTAAAATTTGTGGAAACCCAAACCCAAACGATTTACCTGCCGTTGTTACAAGCGGCTCGAATCAAAGCCCATGCTGCCCTTGGCACACTCAAAGAAAATCACTTTGAACCATTACCGAATAAACAAAGTATGCCGTATATGCGTTATTTGCTGCTGCAAGCCTTTGGCAAACAGCAGCCACGCTTTAAGAAAGAAGCCCTAAAACTCGAGAAAATTTTAGGAAAAAGCCCGTTCAACAAACCAGAATAAGCCAGCCGCCACTGCAAAAACCGAGACCGCTTGACGCAGACGCAATTCCCACGGAAGGCGTTTTAAGGCTTGTAAAACCAAAAAGGCTGGAATGACCACAGCCAATTGCCCAAGTTCGACCCCTGCATTAAAACCAAGTAAGGACAGTGCCACATTGTTTTGCGGTAATCCAATCTCCTCGAGAACACCCGCAAAGCCCAGTCCATGAATTAACCCAAAGACAAAAGTAAAAA
>JANNEE010000756.1:0-4835 GCA_031388325.1 Deinococcales bacterium | reverse complement strand
TAAACCAAGGATACTTGCGCCCATCCACGGCAACGACCAAAGCAGTAAGCGCGTTGAGACGGTGCGACCAGCAAAACCAGCTTCTAAACCGCCAAAGACCCAATCTCGAGCCATTAAAACAGGTGGGTCAAGCCTTGAGATTGTTTGAGAGACAGCCGCTAGACTGTTTAATGCCGCACCACTCGAGAAATCCTGCGCCAGCGTGAAACTCGAGAAGCCGAAGAGCATTAGGATTAAAAAAAGAAATCGCATAAGTCAATTGTAATCGGTGTAGCCAAAAAAAACATTGTTCAGGGTCGCAAAAAACGTCCTTGGATTTTATGAAGTTGCTGACCATCCCAAATTGTATCGCCGCGTAAAAAAGTGTGCTTGACTCGAGCCGTCAGGTTCGCTCCAAGGTACGGGCTTTGAGCATGGCGGTAGTATAAATCGGTTTTCTCGAGGGTGTACGGTATTGTCTGAACTAAAGCAATATCAGCATCAAAACCGATTGCAAGTTGCCCTTTGTTGTGTAAGCCAAAGCGCTTGGCTGGTTTAGCACTGAGTTTTTGGTGTAGGGCTGCCAATGGGATGTCTCGAGCCTGAGAAGCAGTCATCATCACTTCTAAGGTACTTTGCACCCCAGAAATACCGCCCCAAATGTTAAAGAAATTCAAATCGGTCTTCATACTTGGCGGGGCAGGGGAGTGGTCAGAGCCAAGAATATCAATTTGTTCAAACACGCTCCAAAGTTTCTCGAGTTCTTCAGCATTGCGAACTGGAGGCGCACATTTTAGCACCGCCCCAAGGCGTTCTAGGTCGGATTCAGAAAACCACAAATAATGCGGGCAGGTTTCGGCAGTCACCTTCACGCCTCGCTGTTTGGCTTCGGTCACAAGTTCTACCCCAGCAGCACTCGAGATATGGACGATATGAAGCCCACAATTGGTCTGTTCAGCAATTGCAATGGCACTTTTGATTGCCTCGAGTTCGGCTTTGATAGGACGTGAATCCAAATAATCTCGGATGCCTGTTTTACCCTGCTGTCTGGCTGCTTGGCTCAAGGCATTGGTGATGCCTTCAGATTCGGCATGAACCGCCACAGGTAAACCCAAAGATGCGGCAATTCGCATACCCTCGAGTAAAGTATCACTGTCAGAACGTTCAAATTCTGCTAGTCCACTACCGCTCATAAATGCCTTAAAGCCAATCACGCCAGCACTTGCCATTGCCTCGAGATGTGGCAAACTATCGAGGGTTAATCCACCCCAGACTGCATAATCGGTGATGGATTTTTGGGCTAAGCACTCGAGTTTGGTATTTAGTGCCGCTTTGGTGGTTGTGACTGGAATCGAATTGAGCGGCATGTCAATAAAAACCGTTCCGCCACCGACCGCTAAGGCACTCGAGCCAGTCTGAATGCCTTCCCAATCTTCGTTTCCGGGTTCGTTAAAATGGACATGGGCATCTATTACGGCTGGAACTGCATCAAGCTCGGGGAAATTAAGTTCAGACTTACTGGGGCTGGTTATTTCAGCCTCGAGACTGACGATTTTTCCAGACTCAATTCCAATCTGGATGTTTTTAGCCCGAACAATCAAATCAAACATAAAAGCATTGTAAAC
This sequence comes from Deinococcales bacterium, assembly GCA_031388325.1. GTDB lineage: Bacteria > Deinococcota > Deinococci > Deinococcales > JAAFIG01 > JAAFIG01. The sequence continues at coordinate 3,231 of JANNEE010000756.1, read as the reverse complement.
TCTTTGCATGACTCGAGCGATATTTTTTGTTTTAATTTTTGCAATCTCGGCACTGGCAGATAATTTGGTTTGGAAAGGTAAAGCCTTGGATTACCGAGGAGGCGCGGCAGATTTATACGTTGGCTTAGATGGTTTTAATGACCTCGAGACTGCCCTAAAAGCAGGTTCTATAGGTGCAAACAAAAAATTTAGTTTTGAATTGCCTCAAATGCTACCCGAAGATGCCCTGTCGCCTCCGATAGTTGATGATTCGTGTGGCGATGCAACGGCTGGTTTACGACTAGGAACGATTGCCTCGGTGATTGTAAAGGATGACTCTGGGGTAATTGGACAAATGATGCACACCAGTCGGCGAATTCCAAATAACGATTTTGAAGCTGCAATTGACCAAGGCGACCTGAAATTAACCGCTTGGTTTTATGCGAATCGAGCAGGTTTCATCAAAGAAGATTGTATTTTTGGCGACGGACGACAAGTTTCAGATGTGAAATTTCAAAAGGGTTGGAATGTCTTAACTGCCTATTTTACCAAACGCAACGGCAATCGTTACGCAGAAATTCGCAATGGTTACACCGAAGGTATGCAGCGCTGGTTTTTTATGCCACAACGACCAGACCCACAAAACCCATAATGGGACGTTTATCCAACCAGAAAGGGAAAAGCTAAGCCGATGACTAACTCACCCACTCGTTGGTTATGGTTCGCGGCTGGATGGGTTTGCGTGGTTTTGGGTTTTATTGGCTATTACTTACCCGTTATGCCTGGAACAGTGTTTTTTGTGGCGGCTGCGGCTTGTTTTGCCCGCTCGAGTCCACGCTTTGAAACTTGGGTTTTGAACCTACCTGTCATCGGGCAAATGGTCAAAGATTACCGCACTGGACTGGGCATGAAACGCCGCACCAAAATTTTGGTGCTTTGTATGATTGCCACTTCTTGCACCATCAGCGCAATCATCGCCCCACCACTGGTCGCAAAAATCGGTACGGTTGTGCTTGGTAGTATCGGTATTTGGTACGTTTGGACTCGAGTCCCGACCAGAGAAATTGTTGAAGCCCGACAAAAAGAAAGTAGAGCTTCAACCTAAGCTGAGGGTAGAGCTTCAACCTAAGCTGGACGTAAATCTTCGGATAAACTCCAACCCACACCAACTGGCGTGGCATTAAGAATTGGTGCAAGTTCGTTTGAAGCAAGCACTGCCCTAGCCGCAATCACCGAATTCTCGAGCCAATCATCAAAAATCTCGAGAATCGTCAGTTGATAAAAGACTTGAGTACCTGTCCAAGTGCCATCTTCAAAAAACGCAAACGGTGCTTCGATCGTGTCCATGACAATCAGCGCCCCTGAAGGTAATTCGGTGGGTAGTGTGACTGTCTCGAGGGTTTTAGGATGCCACAAAAAGCCTTGCAAGAGCTTAAATGCAATCGGTTCGCCAGTTGGATGCTCAGACTTAATCATAAATATCGTTTAACTCGAGCAGTGCCTTTTCGTCCAAGCCAAGACGTTTGCGGCTGGATTGAGATCTGAAATCATGGACATATCTTAACTCATGCTATGTCAAACATAAGCGAACTGCTACAGTTTAATTCAAGCCAAAAACGGGAAACTCCAACCTAAAGAAGATGTTATCGCTTTATTTAACCATTTATACCTGAGCGCCTTACAGAAAGTATGAGAACGTCTCCAAATCAAGTAAATTCTTGCTGATGACACAAAAAAAACAATTGGAGACGCACAACAAATTTACACCCAAGTGCGGCAACAACTCAAGCAAACCAACTGGAATGATAGTAGAAACGCGGATACCGTCGCATGGATGGTGACAGGCTTACTCGAAAGTAAAAGCAGTAATCCGAGTCAATGGGTTAATTATGTGCAAAGTAAAGCAACAATCGCTCAAAGTACCGAAGTCAGATTCAATCGGGTACTCGAGAATAAAAGTATAAAAGTCGATGAGATATACCGTCCAATCATCATTAATGCCTTAAAAACACTGGCTGGCACAGCAATAACGGTATCTTTAGATACAAGTATGCTCTTTGAGAATTACTGTATGATCAAAATGGTGCTGCTTTACCGAGGACGAGGTGTGACAATCGCTTGGGAAGTGATTGAACATGCAAGTGCTGCGGTTAGTCTTAAACAATTATTAACCGTGCTTGATGAAGCTAAGCTCATTCTTAAACGAGCAGGGATTAAGAATGTAACGATACTGGCTGACCGAGGATTCGCTGATACGAGTTTAATGCAGTATCTGAATGCTTTAGGTTGGATTTATATCATCCGCATCAAAGCTAATTTTAGGATTTACAGTCCAGCAGGTGAATTACTCTGCAAAACAGGTGAGGTGACTCTTGCTTCTAATCAAAGTAAGCACTATCACAACGTTTATTTAACTCAGAACCATTTTGCAATAGTTCACGTTGGACTGGCTCGAGTTAAAGGGACTAAAGAACCTTGGTTCATTGTCAGTAATGCACCAACTACTAGCTCGAGTTTCAGTCGTTACGGAATGCGTTTTGATATTGAACAAGTTTTTAAGGATGACAAAAGTGGTGGTTTTAATCTTGAGAGTAGTGGTTTACGCAGTGCTGATAAGTTAAATCGGTTGATGCTAGTGTTGTGCCTTGCAATGTTGCTTTTGGTGGCTGAGGGTACTCGAGTGGTGCTTTGTGGCTTTCGTAGGATGGTTGATTGTCATTGGCAACGAGGGTTGAGTTATTTGCAGTTGGGTTGGCGTTTTATTGCTCGAGCTTTGACATTGGGTTTACCGTTTCTGGTTTCACTTGCCTTACAGCCTGGTGATGACCCTGAACCGATTCCGATTAAGAAAACCTATGTTGATTTAGTCGCGGGTTTATCGTCTCAGACAATGACATTTCGTGTTCTCTCATCTTTTGTGTAAGGCGCTCAGGTAGCCGTTTTTTGAGATTTGAAACACGTAGGGAGTTATAGATTTCTTGGGATTAAATGAGTACCACTAAGCCGAGGTAGATTTTTGCCGCTTTGTTTAGCATTTTTCTTAGCAGTTAGAAAAATGTCTAGTGAAATAAAATCATTTTCATCAGGGAATTCATGTAATTGTATTGGTGGTTTTGAGAAGTACCTCGCTAGTCTTGCCAAATCTGAAGGATTCACTATTCTTCCGTGAAGTTTCTCAAACGGTGAATGTGTAGTAATGATGTGAATATGTACTTTACGATTCCATCCAGCCTCAATTTTCCAAATAAAAGG
>JANNEE010000399.1:0-3362 GCA_031388325.1 Deinococcales bacterium | reverse complement strand
CGGGAATCGGCGTATAGAAATTTTATTCTGGATTTGTACGATGCACAAAGCATTGGCAGTGGGGTTTATTTGCACGGGCTTAAAGCTGGGCGAATGGTTCATGTCGGCAGTAGAGATTCACCAGTTACCCAAGCCGATGTCAACGCGGCGGCTCGAGAACTCTTAAAACGAATTGGCACGGGTTCGGATGCACCTAAAAGTGCGGGTTTGGATGTGCTGGGCTGGGATTTTGCGTTTGAACTGAACGAAACGGGTAAAGAAATCGCCGCCGATGCTGGGGTGGATGTAAAATTTCGGCGTATTCCGCGTGAAGTTTTGGAAAAAAAGGCAGTCGAACAAGGTGATATTAAATTTTTTGAATTGGCAGCGTTGTCGGTTAGCCATAAACTCGAGAAGCGCAAAATTAGTCTCGAGTTAAAAGATTTTATGGTTTCGCCCGACGATGTGCCGCAGGATGTGCAGAACGCGATTACCCATTGGTCGCAGTGGATAGATTACTGGGCAATAGATTGGAATTACCGCGAGGATACTTTTCATAACGAATGGCAGGCGTACCGCACCCGCAAAGTGCCGAAACTCGAGACCAAGGCACTGCATAATTTTGAAGAAGCTGGGGTCTACACAGTGCTGGTTAAGGTGATTGATTTATTGGGCAATGACACGACCAAAAGCATTCGGCTTGAGGTCAAGTAATGCCAATTCCATTGTTGGGTTGACTGGGCAATCGGGTATGCTCACTAACAATGGATAGACAAGCAAGCTACAACATTATCAATCGACCGCTCGAGACTTCGCCTGATGGGGTTTCACTCGAGACGATTATCAGTGTGCCTGATGGCAATGAGTATACCCAAGCAAGACGCGCTTTGGATATTATCAGACGAATTCATGGCGATGGGCAAATCCCTCCAATAAGTGTTAGAGAATGGCGTTTTGCTGACCATCCAGCCGCTCTTGAATACGACCATAACGATGATGGCACAATCCGACCTCGAGGAATATTGGTTGGTTTTGGACTCGAGTATTCGGCTCATGATGTGATTCACGAAATCGGGCATTTGCTTGACTGGGCAATTGGGCGCAAAGTTTATGCCAGTCAATCAAACCATCCGTTGTTAGCCAAATGGCGCGAAGCGGTGGAAAGCACAACAACCATTCGGCGCTTACGGGCGCTCGATGGGCAAAAGACAATGATTTGGCGCGGCGAAGAAATAATGGTAGACCAAAAAGAAATTACTTATCAGCCTAATCCGACTGAGATGTTTGCAAGAACCTATGCGGAGTTTATTGCTTCGGTCAGTGGCGATATTCAAGTTAAAAATGAAATTGGTCAAGAAGTTAGTCATTTTTTGCGCCAAAGGCAATACCCAAGGCAATGGAATAATGAGGAATTTGAGCCAATCGCACTTGCTTTCAAACAGCTTTTTGCTACACTGAAGTGGGTGAGATAATGCTAACGAAAATTAAGCACGTTACACCAACAGATTTAAGCAATCCCGATTTCCCTCTTGATGAGGCAATAGCTTATCTCGTTGACTTTTCGGGTTACAGCCCAAAGGAAGCACGAAATTGTGTCATGCGCCATAGGCATGGACACCTCAGAGAAACAATTCACCCTGACGGTAGAAAAACAGTCATTATGGTTGGTTAAAGACCTGTATAACCTTGGCTTTTGGTCGTTTAGCTCGGATTTTTGAGAAGCCATAAGCCAATTCGCCTTTAACCTCGAGCCTCGGGGTAAACTAAATGCCATGCCACGTAAACCCAAAATTGCTGGTCAGGACTTATTCAACATTGCCGAGAACCTCCGCACGGCGGTTTGTGTGCCGAACATCCGCAACGAAGTTTTGGCATGGCGCGAGGCTGGTTATACGGGTGTTACCAAAACCACAAAAACACTCTTAAACCACTGGTTTTACCAAGACCATGTGCTTAAAAACGGACGGCGTTTTAGCTATCACACTTCGCAGCAAGATGCACTCGAGGCTTTGGTTTACATTTGGGAAGTCCAAAAAATCCGCACCCGCAAAGACCTGCTCGAGACCTTTGCACCCAAAAGCGCTTTTGCTGGTGGTTTGCCACTGCCGCGTTATGACCAATTCGCCCGTTTTGCCACCAAAATGGCAACCGGTAGCGGAAAAACCAAGGTCATGAGTTTAGCCATTGCTTGGCAGTACCTAAACGCCATGTGCGAAGCCGACAGTCTCGAGTACGCCAAAACCTTTTTGATTATTGCGCCCAACGTGATTGTCCTCGAGCGTTTAAGCACCGATTTTTTGGGCGGCAGAATTTTTAACCAAGACCCTGTTATTCCAAAATCCTTGCGGCTTTTTTGGGATTTAGAGTGCTTTTTGCGGGGCGATGGCGAACGTGCCAGTGCTGAAGGTGCGCTGTTTGTCACCAATGTCCAGCAGTTGTACTTAAAACCCGAAGAGGCTGCGCCCGCCAATCCGCTCGAGGCACTGCTTGGCACTGCCCCTAAAGCCCAATTGCAAGCTGCCCCTAAATTCTTAGAACGAATCTATGCGCGTTCTGGACAGGTGATGGTCTTGAACGACGAAGCCCACCATACCCACGATGAAGACTCGGTTTGGAATCAGACCATCCGCGAACTGCACAGCCGCACGCCACTTGTGGCACAGTTAGATTTATCGGCAACACCGCGCTTTACAGGCGGAGCGCTTTTCCCGTGGGTGATTTCGGATTATCCACTTAAACAAGCGATTCTTGACAACATCGTTAAACGCCCAGTGCAAGGCATCACCAAAGCCTCAGAAGCCTTGTCAGACATTGCCAGTGTTAAATACCAAGCCTTCTTAACGGCTGGGGTACAGCGTTGGCGCGAGTATAAACGCGAACTCGAGAAATTTAAGAAAAAACCGGTCTTATTTATCATGCTGAACACCACTGCCGAAGCCGATGACATTGCCGATTGGTTACGCACCAAGTACCCCGCCGAATTTAGCGGCGATCAATTACTTATTATTCACACCAACAAAGACGGTGACATCAGCAGCAAAGACCTCGAGTTAGCACGTCGGGCTTCTCGGGAAATAGACGAAGAAAAAAGTCCTGTCAATGCCGTGGTTAGCGTCCTAATGCTGCGCGAAGGTTGGGATGTCAAAAATGTGACCGTGGTCGTCGGTTTGCGCCCCTACAGCGCCAAAGCCGATATTCTGCCCGAACAAGCCATTGGGCGTGGTTTGCGCCTGATGTTTAGGGGCGATAACTATGGTTTTACCGAGCGGGTAGATATTATCGGCACGCCTAAGTTCTTAGAATTTGTCCAAAAACTCGATGCGCTTGAAGATGTCAAACTCGAGACCGAACTTTTCCCCAAGTTCATCCTGCCACTGCTCGAC
>JANNEE010000391.1:0-7760 GCA_031388325.1 Deinococcales bacterium | reverse complement strand
CACGTTCATTAAGTGACTGGTACAGCCGTAACATCATATTTTTGACTTTTAGTGAGTAGGTCTGCATTCAAATGACTTTACCAAACCCTGAGCCGAATGACACTATTCTTGAAATCGGGAAGTTATTCTGGGACAAATCCTTAGCTGATTGAGAGTTACAGCAATATGTCCAAGTTGAATATGGATATAACTGGCATCACGGTTAGTGGCTAAGTCTTTACAGATGGCTAGGGCTTCTAAAAAAAGTTCTTGAGCTGTATCTAACTCCCCAGCTTTCATTTCGATTCGTCCTAGGTTGGTGAAATGCAGAATCTGCCCAAAACGATTACCGATTTTTTTGGCAATCTCGAGGGCTTCGGTTTGGCAAGCTCGAGCGCTGGCAAAATCTTGGCGTTCAGCCGCCACATTGCCTAAGGCACTTAGGATTAACGCAACTCCACTGCTCGAAGCCGTAGAACGTAACGTGGCAAGCGATTCCTCGAGTAACCTAGAAGCCTTAGCTAAATCCCCACCAATCATCATTTCGGCTTGTCCTAACCAAGACATGGCAATGGCTCGAGTAAATTGATTTTGGGCTAAACGCACCGTTTCTTCGCAGACTTGGTGCATTTCTTGAAAATGCCCTAGGCGATTTAAGGAACGCGCCCAGATGTTACGGGCTGAAGCCAATAAGTCTAAATCCCCAAGTTCTGTGGCAACTTCAATTGCTTTTTGCACACTCTGCAATGAAGTATGTAAATCACCGAGCATTTGTTGTAGTTGTGCCAATGACATCCAAGCATTACAAAGTAAGTGGCTGATTGGCGCTGGATTGTCTTGTAGACTGGCTTTAAGCCAAGTGATACCTTCGCGCAGTAAACCACTACGAATCCAAAACCCACTCAAAGCGGTGGCTAATTCCATTAAAAAATTCTGGTCATTGCCAGCTTGCGCCCATGTTAAGGCGGTGCGTAAATTATCCAATTCCGCTTCTAAAGTAAGCAATAACATTTGTTCAAAAGTGCGTAACTTATGGTTATTTTGTTCAACAAAATTCAAATAATAGGCGGCATGAGCATGTGCAACTTCTGCCCAATCATTTTCGACTAAACGCAATTTTTCGGCAGCGTATTCACGGATCAGTTCATGCAAACCAAAACGCCCAGCATGAGAGCGCAATAAACTCTTTGACGATAAACTCAGCAAGTCGCGGTTGCCAATACCAGTGATGGTCATGGCAGCTTCTTTGCTAAAATCGCCCCTAAAAATAGATAAGCGCCTTAAACTGCGTTGCTCGGTGGCAGACAGTAGCTGCCATGAATAGGCAAAGGTTGCCCGTAAACCGGCTTGACGTGGCGGTAAATCGCTTAAACCACCTTCAAGAAAATCGAGGCTCTGTATAATTTCATATTCAATATCAAAAATACTCATGGCTCGCATCCAAGCTGCTGCCAGTTCTAATGCCAAAGGCGCACCTGCCAGTAAAACACAGACTCGAGCCGCCGCATCTTGTTCGGCTTGGTTGGGTTGCCACGCCCGTTGTCGCCGCACTGCCGCCACAAATGCCAGCCCAGCCCCAGTCTGCATCAGGTCTGTGCCAAGTTTTGGCAGGCTTAAACCACCCAGTTCAAGCACATGTTCAGCCCGAACCTCAAGGCGGGTTCTCGAGGTAAACAGCAGGGTTAAGTGCGGGATGGTACAGAACCGAACCGCGAATTCTCGAGCCGTTTCGATACAATGCTCAACATTGTCAAGCACCAAGACCAAACGATTTTCTCGGCGCGATAAAGCATCAAAAAGGTCATCTTCTAAGGCATTACTTGACATAAAACCAAGCCCCAAAGCTGAGATAACACTCGGCGCAAAACTGGCGTTGGCTTGCAGACCAACCAGAGGCACAAAGACCACATCGGTATTTGTGGCTAAACCGCGAGCCGCTTCAAGTGCCAGACTGGTTTTACCAATTCCACCAATGCCCATGACAGTGACTAAGTTATTCTCGAGTAACCATGAACGCAACAAACCCAGTTCGGTTTCGCGTCCCAACAGTGGGGTTAGGGCTTTCGGCAAGACAAAACGAGTGGGTACAGATGCGACTTTTGGAATCACTTTGGTTTTCAGTCGCCCAAGCGCCAAGATTATTTCTTCAGATGGGACTTCGCCAATTTCGAGTAATTCACGTTCAAAACGCGCCACCATCTGCTCGGCTCGAGAAACCAGACCTGCCGCACCCGCCAAACGAATAAATTCAAGCAGAATCACTTCGTCTAAAACCCCTAAGTTCTTGAGTAAATCTAGCCCTTTGATCGCAGAACAAGATTTTACTAGGCGCAGGGTTATGTCACGGCGACCAGAAGCCATAAATTCTCGTTCTAAGGTCAGCCACGCCCCAAATTCGGTGTTGTTCGGCACAACCCCCTCGAGCAGCGTTCCATAGCCAAGCTGCAACGCCTCGAGTTCACGCCCAGACTGCAAGGCTATTCTGAAATCCAAGACATCAGAACTGCCAAGCCAGCGCAAACGCCCAGTCTTGGATTCTATTCCAGCCCCTAAACCAAGTTGTTTGGTGCGGTACAAAAGTTGCCGTAAGCGCTGCTGTACCCCTAGTGGTTCAATATCTTCTGACCAAAGTAAAGTGGTTATTTCTTCGCGCCTGACCCAATCTCCCTTGGCAGCCAGAACCGTCAGCAACCACGAAATTCGCTCCAAGGGTAATTTAACGATTCCCTCGGGAGTCTGAAGCTCGGGAATTCCAAGCAAACGCAAGCGCAACATAGAAATAAGTTTAACGCATCAAAGCAGGTGTTTTTGGCAACTAAACACACGCTTAGGGTTTTGCCCGTTTAATCGTCCCAATACAGGCATCGGACAACAAGGTGTTCTTAAAAATCTGCCAAGTCTCGAGCTTAGCTTCTCTGCTTTCTGGCAGCACATCAAAACGAAAATAAGCGATGTCGCCTGTTTCCAGTTGAATCGTTGGTGTTCCAAAAACCCCAAGCTGACCAGCCATTTCAAGGTCAAGTGCTAATTCTGCATAGCGTGCTTGCTCATCGGCTCGAGCCGCCTGATAAGCAAGTACATCAAGCCCTGCCATTTGAGCCGCCTCGAGGGCTGTGGCTGCATTTAATTCTTTTTTATCTTTGTGTCGGGCGCGAAACAGTTCAAGCGCAAAACGCAAATGGGCCTCACTGCCTTGCTGCATGGCGGCATGAGAAGCAAAAAACGCCTCGAGACTGCCATTGACATCCAAGTATGGTGGTAAGTTCTGATTGGCTTGACTACCGATGGTTTGTTCCACCAATAACCATTTTGGGGCATTGCGAGGCAACCCCGCATTCTCTGGATGATTCCCCTGAACCAAGCTGTAATGCCGTGCCATAAATGGAATCTCGAGGGCAGCCAGCAGTTCCACGCCGCGCCAAGCATATGGACAGAGATAATCAAAGTAGACAGAAATCATGTATATAGGATACTCGAGTGTAAAAGTAAATTTGGTACTCTTTAATGCTTAAAAAAAATCCTGCCCAAGAAAGGCAGGATTTGTTGGCTAGAGGTGTACATATTTATGGGCATGGACTATAAACAGGAATGGCACGCACTAAAAAATCACTCGAAGCACTTGAACCACGCCTATCTGTAATAGATAATTGCAAATCAGCACTACCAATTTTGACGGTATTGACTGGAATTGGCTTGACCACAAGGGCTTGAGTATTGAGTTTAGGGGCAATGTATGGTGAGGTATTTGCTGCAAAACCAAAAGTAACGGTGATTCGATTACCAACAGGAACAGCAGGATTTGCAACAGTAGGGTCTGGGGAAGCGATGACATTAAAAGTAGGCGAGGTGTAATCCGAAGCAGTGGTGGTTGAGCCAAATATTTTTACACGAAATGAAGCAAAATCCGAGGTTTTACCCGTGAAAGTAAAAGAGAGCGTAACTTCTGTGTCGTTTTTATTTCGACAAATCACTTGCTCGGTTTTATTATTGTCGGTGCGAGTGTAATTTGAAAGAAAATCAATGTCGCTGCTCAGCACACCGATTAAACCAGTATCCAAACAGCCAGAAAGAAGTGCTGCCAGCCCAACGCCTATAAGAATCTTTTTCACACCTCTATCGTACTCGAGATTTGTCTTTTGGCATGAGACCAGATTTAATTTCTCTTTATTTGAACTTCAGCTAAACTTCAGTTTTCTAGCTCTAAGACTTCAAAAGTTTCGTCTCTTACAGTATATTCGCCGTTTGCCACAATAAAACTCGAGACATCTTGCAAAACACCATCTAACCAAGTGGCATCGTGCGAGATACTGACCACGCCAATAGTTTCCCAATCATGGCTGTCTAAACCATCTAACCGAGCCACCGAAACGGGAAATCGGGCTTTGAGCCGTTCGGTGACTGGGCGAATCAGGGCGCGTTTTTCTTTGAGGTTACTGACCCAAGGCATCTCGAGCCGAGCCGTGTAGACTCCAATGTAGCCAAGCATTAGAGCATTCCAGCCAAGTATCCAACACCGCGCACTGCCCTGAGTAAATCCATAACGGTGGCTTGGGTTGGGTCAAAACTGACTTCGATTTGTCCGGGGTGAGGGTTGTTGACTTCGCTAACAGCAGCGATTGCTTTGAGGGCTGCCATGACTTTTTCGGCTGCTTCTTCTGTAACCAGTCCTCTGACCCCAAGTAAAACGCGATTCATGGGCTGTATTGTACATCTTTCCCAGTTTTTATGAGGGTTTTGGCTCGAATCATCGGGACTTTTAGGCTTGTGCTACTTTCCACAAAGGATTATCTTACTAGCTGAACGTTCATTCAGTAAAGAGGTGATTGATGTCCAAACCAATAACGCCCACTCGAGATTCAGAACGCAGCAAATCCGCGATTCTTAACGCCGCCGCCGAACTCTTTTGTGCCAAGGGCTTTAACGCCACCAGCATTGGTGATATTGCCAGTGCCGCAGGACTGGCAAGGGGTACACCAGCTTATTTTTTTGGCAGCAAAGAAAATTTATACAAAGCCGTGCTTGAAGCCATTCTTGTCAAATCTCAGCAAATCATCCCGAATGCCTTAGAACAAGCTGGCATAAACCCAAGCCCCAACCGTTTGATCGAAGTCTTCACCGATGCCTATATGGATTTTCACCATCACAACCCCGAGTTTCTACGCATGATTCACTGGATTGCCTTAGAAAAAAACCGTTTAATGCTCGAAGTTCAAGCCCACTGGCTGAGCATTACTCAACTGATGCAATCGGTGATGATGACCATGACAAACACAGCCTTAGAACACGAAGACCAGCGCCAATTGGTTTTAAGCATTGTGGGAATCTGCAACGCCCACTTAATGTACGGGCAAACCCTAGCCGAACCAATGGGACTCGAGCCGAACAGCCTAGCCTTTCTCGAGCAGCGAAAAATTCATGTTAAAAAAATCCTCAAAGCTGCATTACAACCACAATAAGGAGAAGACAATGGCACGAATCAATGCTCCAAAACAACAGCCCTTAATTGGTTCAATCATCAATTCAATCTTAGCCAAGCGCTTTGGAAAGCCGTTCCCGACACTACAACTACTGGGACACAACCCAAGTTACCCAATTGCGTATGGACTCATGGCAAATAATTTTAGCAACAGCCGCAGCCAATTACCAAGCAACATCAAACGCCTTGCCACCCAACTGGTGGCACAACTCAATCAATGTGCTTTTTGTATTGACTTAGGACAGAGAATTGCAACCGATGAAAAGCTGAGTTTAGAAAAAATGATTGCTGTGCTGAGTTACCAAAGCAATCCAATCTTTGAGCAAAACGAAAAAGCCGCCTTACAATTTGCCTTTGAAAGCACCCAAGTCTCGGCTCGAGTCTCCGAAGAAACCTTTGTAACCCTTAAACAGCACTTCTCTGAGCGTGAAATTCTCGAGCTAACGGTTTGTGTAGCGGCAGAAAATTTTTATAACCGCCTGACTGCCCCACTGGAAATCGAAAGCCAAGGTTTTTGTGCAATTGGCAGGTATTCATGAGCCTGATTCGCGGAGCGCTTTTCTACCAAATCTTTACCTTGGGATTGGTTGGAGTCTGGGCATTGTTTTTCCCAAGTGGCTTTTACAACTCTTTTCCGGGCTTTGGGATGCAATGGATTAACCTAGATGGTGCATTTAACGAGCATTTGCTGCGCGACGTTGGCAGCCTCAATCTTGGCATTGCTGGCGCTACCTTATATGCCCTTATCTCGAGAAACCTCGGGGCGACCAGAGCCAGTGCCATCGCTGCTTTGGTGTTTAGTCTGCCGCATTTGTACTACCACTGGCATCATCTCGAGACCTTACCTAGCCTTTTGGAACGTGTCCTAAACATCACTTTACTGAGCGGAAATGTAGTTATTCCAGTTCTGTTATTGCAAAAAACTCGAGGTCAAGCATGACAAACATTTTTCTTAAAATTGCAGCCTTTTTATACTTTTGTATCGCTGTACTGCACGTGTACATCATCTTTGCTGGCGCATCAGCGTATCGGTACTTCGGGGCAGGCGAAGAATTTGCCCGTCAAGCCGAGCAAGGTCTGTTGACTCCCGCTATTGTCACCAGTTTTATTGTGCTGGTCTTTTTTCTTTGGGGCTTGTATGCACTCTCGGGCGCTCGAGTGATTAAGCGCTTATTTTTGACCCGAACTGCTTTAATGGTGATAGCTGGAATTCTGGTGTTGCGTGGCGCATTGCCGTTCTTAGCAGGAATTTTTATTGCCTTAGATTCATTTGTGATTATCTCATCGCTGATTGCGCTTGGCATTGCTGGAATTCAATTACTAGGAATGCGGCAAATCTGGGCGAATCTCGAGCCGGACAGTCTACAAGTTTACAATATTCATGCAAGGCAGCTATCCAACAATCCAAAAAATGGGCAACTGATAGACCAACTCTCCTCGAGTAACGATATTCTCTGGGCGCATGAACGTTGGATGCCCATGGAATTTCCAAAAGGATTAAAGATGAGTTCAAATGGTGGTCATGGTTCAATTGGTTACGACATTCAAAGCTACACACCAAGCAAAACCATTCGATTCCGATTTACTGCCCCAAAAGGATTTGAAGGTTGGCATGGGTTTACCCTTGAACCAAATGGTATCATTCGTCATGAGTTGAGAATCAATGCCCTCGGCAATGCCATCTGGCTTTGGTTATTGATACGCCCAATCCATGATGCTGTAATTGAAGATTGTTTCGATAAAGCCGAAGCCTTTGCGGCGGCTCGAGAAGTCAAACCGCGCCAGTGGAGTTTATGGGTACGGTTTCTACGCAAAATCTCACCTCGAGAGCCAAGTCCACATCAGTCAGTTATCTAATTTTTTAGACTCGAGCTACACAAATTTTGAGGGTTCAACCTTGCAACTGGTCGTATTTGCGCTTTAAGGCTTTGGCGGTGGCTGGCGGCACAAACTTAGAAATATCACCATTATAAAAAGAAATTTCTTTGACCATGGTGCTGCTTAAAAAGCTGTAGCGTGTGGCTGCCATGATAAAGACCGTCTCGAGATTCTTATTCAATTGCCTGTTTAAGTGCGCCACTTGCAACTCGAGTTCATAATCAGAGACCGCCCTGAGTCCGCGAACAATCACAGGGATGTCTTTTTCTTTGGCATAATCTGCCAATAAGCCCTGAAATGAATCGACCGAAACATTTTTCATGTGCGCCGTGACTTCACGAATAATCGCCAAACGCTCATCGATTTCAAAGAGGTTCTTGCCGCGTTTTTCACGGTTTTGCAGCACCGCAATCGTGACGTGATCAAA
>JANNEE010000375.1:0-8051 GCA_031388325.1 Deinococcales bacterium | reverse complement strand
CCTTTTTCTTTGGCAACTTGGCGAATTGTGGTCACTCGAGCCGCCATTTCGGCGGGGTCTTTGAGGTGCGAAAAATTTAAGCGGGTGACATTTAGCCCCGCATCGATTAACTTACCAATCATTTCGGGGCTGCTCGAGGCGGGTCCGATTGTGCCAACAATTTTTGTCCGACGTTGATTCATGAAGCTCCTTGAAAGTGACTCGAGCTATGAGCATTGAGCCATGAGCCGTGAAAACCTCATAGCTCAAGACTCATAGCCCTATCTTTTGAACGTTTTTAAGCCATTAAACACAGCACTCGAGCCAAGTTGCTCTTCGATTCGCAATAGCTGGTTGTACTTGGCAATGCGGTCTGAACGGCTGGCAGAACCAGTTTTAATTTGTCCAGCGTTGGTGGCTACAGAAAGGTCAGCAATAAAGGCATCTTCGGATTCGCCAGAACGGTGACTGGTGACACTGGTATAGCCGTTGCGGTGTGCGAGGTCAATGGCTTCTAGGGTTTCGGTTAAAGTACCGATTTGATTAACTTTAACCAAGATACTATTGGCTACGCCACGGTCAATGCCCATTTGCAGACGTTTGGTGTTGGTCACAAATAAATCATCGCCGACCAATTGGCAGCGCTTACCCACTTGGTCAGTGATGTTCTTCCAAGCATCCCAGTCGTCCTCGGCTAGACCATCCTCGAGTGAAACAATCGGGTAATTGTTAATCCAATCCACCCAGTACGAAACCATTTCGTCCGAACTTAAAACCTTGCCGTCGCCCTCGAGATGATACTTTCCATCTTTGTAGACTTCGGATGCAGCAGGGTCAAGGGCAATAAACATTTCTTTACCGGGCGTGTAACCGGCTTTTTCTATGGCAATCATCAGCAAATCGAGGGCTTCGCGGTTGCTTTTCAGGTCTGGGGCAAAACCGCCTTCGTCTCCAACGTTGGTGTTTAAACCTTTGCTCGAGAGAACTTTTTTAAGTGCATGAAAAGTTTCCACGCCAGCCCGCAGTGCCTCTTTGAAGCTATCAAAACCAGCCGGAACAATCATAAATTCTTGGAAATCCACTGAGTTATCGGCGTGCTTACCACCGTTAATGACGTTCATAAGCGGTACTGGCAGAACCCTTGCGTTCGGTCCACCGAGGTACTTATACAGGGGTTGCCCCAAGGCGTTGGCGGCAGCCCTTGCGGTGGCGAGCGAAACTGCTAAAATGGCATTGCCCCCCAATTTAGATTTGTTTTCTGTGCCATCAAGCGCCAACATTACGTGGTCTACACTGACTTGATCGGTGGCATCCAAACCAACAATCTCATCGGCAATCAGGCTTTTAATGTTCTCAACTGCCTTTAAGACACCTTTACCAAAAAAGCGCGAATCCCCATCGCGCAACTCGAGGGCTTCGTGTGTACCAGTGCTTGCTCCACTTGGCACAATGGCTCTGGCGCTCGAACCATCCTCGAGAAATACTTCGGCTTCTACAGTTGGATTCCCCCGAGAATCAAGAACTTCGCGTGCCAACACGTCAATAATCGTTGTCATACAGCCTCCAAAAAACTCGAGTTTGAGATTTTACCCTCGAGCCAAACACCACACTTTACCCTAAAGGGGTGGTTTGCCTAGCAAACGACTGTTCGGCAAATCAGACATTGCTTGGTGGCGGTGAACGCAGCACTTGTAAACCGCGAACCCCCATCACCACAATCACCAAGCCAATCCCGCCCAGACCCGTTAAACCATAGCGAGAACCAGCCACCACAAGCATCAGTAACAACGTAATAATTGCCGAGAACGGCACAGCCCCAAATTTGACATACGGTTTTAATTTAAGCACTTTGTGCAAGCCCATAAACCCCAAGCCACTGAGCATGGTTACGCCCCCAAGCAGTGGGTCAATACCGTACATCGCCCCAGTGGCAGGAGCAACCCCCTGCCCACCGACCCAACCATGCCAAATCGGATAGCAATGCCCAAGCACCACCACAGCCGGCGCAAGCCAAAGCCAGTCAGTTGCTAAAAAATAGACTGGAAGCACCGCCAACACACCCTTAAGCACATCGCCCACGGCAATAGTAAGCCCCACAACCCAGCCGTAGCGCCGCACCATGCCGCTTGCCCCAGCAAAATCGTTGGTGCGAATATCCTCACCCCTTGCCCTCGAGTACAAGACCGAAAGACTGACCGAGGCAATCAGATAGCAACCAACTAGCGCCGCAACTCGAGTCAGAATATCCATCAGTACAGGTTAATGCAAAAAGGCTAGGTCAACAACCCTCGAATCCAGGCTACCCCTGCTTTTTCAAGTGATTCTTCAACCTAAATTCACGGTATAACTGCAAAGCGACAATTAAAAATACATATAAAACGCAGCAATACAAAAAATAAATAGGAACGCCAAAAATAAGAAAAATTGAGAGTAAAAACATTTGTCCAGCCAATCCCATATTGCTTAGAATCAGGATTGATATTTCTTCATGGTAAATCCTGAGAAAATAATTTTTTGTTTCAGTGTTTTGAGAATAAATCCGACTAAATCTATGGTTTGCAAAATCTCGTATAATTTTATCTTGAAAACCAAAGAAAAAATCATAAACTTTTTTTAATAAAATGGTGGTTCTTTGATGCACCATATCAGTATCTTCGGCTTGCCTAAACTCTTCACCTCTACATTGTTGATACAAAAACTCTAAATTAAAATCAAGCGATAAAATTAGGGTAAAAGCCAAAAAACAAAAAAGTGAAAATGCCATTTGTTGGTAGTGATAGCCAAGCCCAAGAAAAATAGCAAAATTAACCAATAAATCACCTTCGCTGTCTAAGTATCGTCCAAAATTACTGACTTGATTTGTAGCTCGAGCCAGTTGACCATCGGCAGCATCTAAAATGGTTTTTAAGACAATCAGTAAAGCACTTAAATGAAAATGTCCCAAAGCAATGAGATACCCAGCAATTACACCCATAATGGTGTGAATAAAAATAAGGTAATGTGGTTTGAACCGAATTTGAATCAGTGGCTTGATGACAAAAAAGGCAATTGGTCGGATAAAAAATTCACCAATGTACTCTATTTTTGGTCTTCGTTTCAAGGATTTATTGTACAAGTTTTCCATTTTATGTCCCTCGAGCAATTGTCTAGATTTGCGTCTTGAAAAATTAAGTCTATTCTATCTCGAGCCATGACATCGTAAGCCGTCATTACTTTCTTCTTGACAACGAATACGAATTTGTACTCGGTTTTGTCCCCAGCTAGACAGCTTTAATACTGTTTCGTTGTCTTGAACAGCTTTTTCTTGGCTTCTCGAGACTGGTCTTTTCGAGGTACAATAAGGTTTCTATGGATGCTCGGGAGCAAATTCGTCAACGTTTGGACATCCGCGAGGTGATTGCGGAGTATGTGGCGTTGAAACCTGCTGGGGCAAACAAATGGAAAGGCTTATCGCCGTTTAGCAAAGAAAAAACCCCGAGTTTTAATGTGGATGTGGTCAAGCAACTGTGGTTTTGTTTTAGCACCAAACAGGGCGGCACGGTTTTTGATTTTGTGATGAAAGTCGAGAACATCACTTTTCGCGAAGCCCTCGAAAAACTAGCCGCCAAAGCCGGTGTGACCTTAGAGGCACGTAACCCATCGGAAGCCAGTAAAAAACGCGATTTATTTGAAGTCAATGCCCTCGCTGCCCAATTTTTTCAGAGCCAACTCGAGAACTCCGAAGCCTTTAGTTACCTCGAGAAGCGCGGCGTGAATTTGGAAAGCATCAAAACCTTTGGACTTGGTTTTGCGCCAAATGCTTATGATGGACTGCTTAAATTTGCTAAAGCCCGAGGGGTGTCTGAACGCGAACTGCTCGAGGCGGGTTTGTTGTCTGAAAACGAAAAAGGCAGCATTTATGACCGCTTTAGAAATCGTCTGATGTTTCCTATTGCCGATTACCTAGGGCGAATCATTGCCTTTGGCGGGCGGGTTTTGGACGACAGTAAACCCAAGTACCTGAACAGCCCCGAAACCGAGGTCTTCAAAAAAGGCGAAACGCTCTACGGCTTAAATTTGGCGCGTAAATACATCCAAGACACGGGCGAAGCGATTGTGGTCGAAGGTTATATGGATGTCTTGATGATGCACCAATACGGCTTATCTGGGGCTGTCGCCAGCCTCGGCACTGCCCTGACCCAAGACCACGCCCATTTGCTGGCGCGTCAAGGTGCAAGACGACTGGCAATGATGTTTGATAACGACCCAGCCGGACAACGCGCCACGCTATCAGGGCTAGACCAAGAAATCGGTAAACTTTTCTTGGTCAGGGCAGTGCTGCCGCCAAGTGGCAAGGATGCCGCCGATATTCTCTTGGCTGGCGGCAAAACCGACCTCGAGAACGCCCTGAACGGCGGGATTTCTGAAGTCGAATTTAGGTTAAACGCGGCAATCGAAAAATACAGCCCGAACACCCTGGATGGCAAGCGCAACATCTTGCAAATGCTGCTGCCGCGCCTTCGCCCACAACATGTTTTTGACCCTGTGGCACTCGAGTTACAACGTCTTGTGATAGACCGTCTGATGCTCGACCAGAAAATGCTCGAGACCTACCTCAATCAAAACCGCCCAAAGCAACTCACGCCGCGTTTAGACGATGTGCAGATGCGTGGTATGGCAAGGGGCAACTCTGGCGACGAGTTAAAACTAGCCAAGTTCCTGATTCAAAATCCGGCTTTAATTGCTAAACTCGATGGCGAAGCCGCCTTTGAAAGCCCACTTGTTGCCGAAGTGATCAGTGTGGCTCGCACCGCCACCAGCACCGAACAAATTTTAGAGCATTTTAGAGGACGACCTGAAGCCAATATTTTACTCGAGGGTTTATTTGTCCCCAACCGCACCACCAATCACTCATTTATTCCCGGCGAAATGGCATCTGACCGCGTGGAATTTGCGGCGACCGAAATTTCCAGCCGCAACCGCGAAGAAAGTCTGCGGCTCGAGTTGGCTGGTCTAAAATCCCAAATCCCCAAATCCCCACTCGAGCAGCAAATTGTTTTGGCAAGGCAATGCAGTGAATTACAAAAAGCCATCGAAGCCGAACGGCGTTTAAGAATGAGAAACTAAGTTTATTTTGAATTGCAGTTATCCAAATAGCACAAACACAAGCCAAAAGTCTTTAGTATCAAATGTATGAACTTACTGGGTTTTCATCATATTTCGGGTATCACAGGCAAAATCGAACAAAACCACACTTTTTACACCAAAACCCTTGGAATGCGCTTGGTCAAAAAAACCGTTAATCAAGACGATACTCGGGCTTATCATTTGTTTTACGCTGACCAGCGCGGCTCACCCGGTTCGGATGTGACTTTTTTTGATTGGGCAAATGCGGCAGCAGAAAAATTTGGCAATCACAGTATTTCTCGGACTGGATTGCGTGTCCAGTCTAACCAAAGTATTGAATGGTGGGCGCAAAGACTGACCGAGGCTGGTATTAAAATTTCAAAGCCGCAAGAACGCCACAACCGCTTAAGCCTTGATTTCTCGGATTTAGAAGGACAACGCTTTAGCCTGATTGCCGACTCGGGTAGCGATAACATTGTGCCTTGGACCGAAGCTGTGCCAGCCGAACATGCGATTCGAGGGCTTGGTGCGGTGATGCTGACCGTACCGCAAGAAAAACCAACCGCCGAAGTCTTGACCAAAGTCATGAACATGACCAAAGTTGCCGAGTACGCCTCAGCAAACAACCAAACACATCACGTCAGTGTCTATCAAATGACCCAAGGCAACAGCAGCACCGAACTCCACCTCGAGATTCGCCCAGACCTGCCCCCAGCCCGTTCAGGTGCGGGTGGAATGCACCATCTGGCTTTTCGTGTACCCAACGCCCAAGCCCATGCCGCGTGGCTCGAGCGCTTAAGCCAATTTGGGATTCGGCACTCTGGCTTAATAGACCGCTATTATTTTAAGGCAGCTTATTTTCGTGAACCCAATGGGATTTTATTTGAAATCAGCACCGACGACCCCGGGTTTGCCACCGATGAATCCGAAGACACCCTAGGGACACGCCTTGCCTTACCACCGTTTCTCGAGAATAAGCGAGAGAGCATCGAAAAGTATTTGAAACCGCTTGAGTTCTAAAGGTCTTAGCAAAGCCATCAATGCTTGAGTAGAATGTCAGACATGGAATTAAATGCAGTCTTACAACTTCTTGACCAGCGCAAGGCGCGGTTAGATAGGTTGCGTCCGTTGCCACTGGCTTTGCTGAATAATTTGCGAGAAGAACTCAATTTGCGTTGGACATACCATTCTAATGCCATCGAGGGGAACACCTTAACCTTACTTGAAACCAAAGTTGTTCTCGAGGGAATCACGGTTGGTGGGAAATTATTACGTGAGCATTTTGAAGCGATCAATCACCGTGATGCAATTTTATTGCTCGAGGAAATTGTGCGCCAAGAAACCCCTTTTTCGGAATGGCAAATTCGTAGCTTACATCAGTTGATTCTTAAAAACATTGATGACGATAACGCTGGACGTTACCGAACAATCAACGTGCGAATTGTTGGTGCAAAGCATATGCCACCCGAGGCTGTCTTGGTAGCTCAGCAAATGACCGATTTGATTGGGTGGTATCAACAAACCATGCACCCAATAGAACGGGCTGCCCGATTGCACACACTTTTTGTCGGAATTCATCCATTTACCGATGGTAATGGCAGAACGGCTCGTTTGCTGCTCAATCTCGAGCTACTTAAAGCTGGGTTTCCCAGTGTGGTTGTGCCTGTCGAAAAACGTCTGGTGTACTATCAGATGCTTGACTTGGCGCACACGTTAGGCGACGATAAGCCATTTATTGGTTTGGTGGCTGAATTGGTGGGTGAAAGTTTGACTTTGTACGAACGTGCTTTGGGTTAATTGTTGTTATGAAAATACGGTAGATTCACCACTATGAAAGTGATTGCCACACTTGGGGCTTTACATGCCACTGCCCCGCTTTATAACGCCCAAACAATTCTCGAGATATTGGCTTTTTTAGGAGCAAAAAAAGTTTTACTCGCCGATGTAACCCACGAATCATGGACAAGTGGTGCTTGGCGTGAATCAGATGACCCTGTGCTTTTTGCCCTCGAGGATGCCCGAATGAGTTGTCTGGGCATTGCCCCTAATTGGGATTGGGCTGTGGATGAACAGCACAAAATGCTTGAATTCCTAAAGCAATTCCCGCAAGGGCAGCAGCGTTTAGCCCAATTTAACACTGCCGAACGCGACTTAAAAACGGCTGTTTCTGTGCCTTTGGATGCGGCAACTGTGCATGGCAGTTTGCTTGAGGTGGTTCGGGCGCATCATTTACAGGTCGCCCAAATTCTTGAAGAAGGTCCTGGTACGGCGCATCGTTTGCAGCGTTTGCAAAAAATCAAAGCCAGTCTCGAGACTAACAGCCTCGAGCCAGACACAGTTTTACTGGCAGCCCTTGATGATCTTCCCGCACTTTTAGAACTTGGTTTTGAGCTACCTGACTTAAGGCATTTTAACCCAAGTGAAGCCAGTCGTTTTAGGGCAATTATAGACAGGGCGTACCGCCTCGAGGAGCATGATGACTTGGACGCTTTGGTACATCAATTGCTGGCGTTGGATGCCCCCGCAGACACAGTTTTGGCACGCTTAGCACTCGAGGCACGGTTTGCTGCCAGTGGGTTGTACTTGGCAGTTGGGGACTGGGCAAGTGCCAGAGATTTACTCGAGGCGGTGTCGCAAGGGCAATTTGAACGCCCAAGTTACTTGGCAGGGTTTGTTTTGGCGCGGCTTGGGCAAGTGCGGGATTTAATGCTAGAACGTGACCGAGCTAAACGGGCATACACGGCTGCCTTGGCATTGGCGTTTTGTCCGCTCGAGGCTCGAGAAGTAGCCCAGCAGGGTTTGCGTCTGGCTTTTGTCTTGGAGCAGTAATATTTTAGCCTTGCAAAAATATTACTGCAACAACCCGAGAAATACGCCATTTGTATGATTGACTTATCTTCAAAGTGCATATATGCTAATTGCAGCTAAGGAGCAGCGTGAAAAGAACTAAAACAGCCGAAACAATT
>JANNEE010000344.1:0-16762 GCA_031388325.1 Deinococcales bacterium | reverse complement strand
TTCGGGCAGACGGGGCTAGGGCGCTACTCTATGCCGATGAAGCAATGGAATTGCTCAGTCCACTGTTGCCCAAAGCGGCGGAAGTGATGGTCGCCGCCTACCGAATTGTTGGGCGGGTGCAGTACGATTATGGCAATGATGATTTGGCTGTGGAGGTGTTTACCAAGGCTTTGGCGATTTGTGATTCGGTTGCCGAACGGGTGGTACTGCAAGGCAATATCGCTTCGATTCAAACCGAACTTGGACAACTCGAGTCTGCCATTGCAGTCTATGACCAATTGATTCCAGTGGCTGAATCGTTAAACGACACCAAAGAAGTGCATCATATTCGTTCTAACTTAGCACTGGCTTTGGATCGTTTGGCGCATCAGCAACGCCAACAGCAGCAACCCGAATTGGCGCAACAAACAAGGGCGCGTGCCATGCAGGAAGCAACTATGGCGCTACAAGGGGCAATTCAAGAAAACAGCAAGGATATTCAGTCCCATGTACTGCGTACCATTGCTTGTATGTTTTTAGAAGATGGTTTACTCGATAGGGCTTGGGATTACTTTGAACAATCCTTACAACTCGCCAAAGAATTAAAATCTGTTTGGAACGAAATTCATGCGCTACACAGTCTGGCGCGAATTGCACAGAATTTACATGATTATCCTCGGGCGCTTGCCTTGGCAAAAGAATCACTGGAGAAAGCCGAAGCGGTCGGTTTTCAAGAACATGCCTCGCAAGCTCATGCTCGGCTGGCAAGTATTTTTGAGGTCATGGGCAATTTTCAAGCAGCCTTGGGGCATGAACGTCAACACTTTGAACTTGATAATCTGGTCAAAAGCCAAGCCTCGAGTAAACGCGCCGAAGCCTTAGCCGCGCAGATGCAGCTTGAACGGGCAAGGTTAGAAGCCAAAGTGGAACGCGAACGATCTGAGACTTTAAGCCGCTTAAATCAGCAACTCGAGCAGCAAGCCATGACCGATGGTTTAACAGGGGTCGCCAATCGGCGGGCTTTGGGGCTGCATTTAGAACGCACCCATGCTTTATCAAAGCGATCAAAACAGGCTTTTAGTGTGGTTTTGTTTGACCTGGATCATTTTAAGGCAATCAATGACCAATTTTCTCATGCGCTCGGTGATGCGGTGCTTAAACGCATTGGGGCGATTCTACTCGAGCAGTGCCGCAAAGGTGATTTTGTGGCTCGTTATGGTGGGGAAGAATTTGCGTTGGTGCTGATGGGTGCAAATAAGCAGGTCACTTTTGAAATCTGCGAGCGTTTTCGCTTAAAAATCGAACAAGAACCTTGGCAGCATCTCGAGCCAAATTTGCGTGTCACAGCCAGTTTCGGCTTTTGCGATGATTTTGGTTTTGAAAAGTATGAACAGATGCTCAGTCTTGCCGATGTGCATTTGTACGAAGCCAAGAATACTGGAAGGAATCGGGTTTTCCCTCAGTAAACCATTTCACGAATAAGTCTCGAGCAGTATCTTAAAAGCACGGGCATTCTCCAGTCCTTGTCCTCTGGTGGTGTTTTCAAAAAAAACATAGGTCTGGGAATTTCGCACTTGCTTTAGCACTGTTGCCCACGGTTCGAGTTCGGCTTGGGTGTACAAGTAATCGTGGCGTTCGGCTGCGTCTTTACCTTCAAACCAATTGGCGCTGTTTCGCCCATGCAGCCGCAAATAGACCATTTTGTCATGGCGCAAGACTGGGGCGGGTAATCCGGCTAAACTCGGTAAATCCAAACTGACAGGCTGCAATCCTAAATCGGCTAGGAACTGATAGACCGCCCGTTTATCCCAACTGACATGACGAAATTCGACTGCTACTGGAAACCCACTAAACCAAGTGGCAAGTTGCTCGAGGTAGACTCGAGACTCAAAGGTATTCTTAAAGGAAAACGGAAATTGTGCCAGCAGCGCCCCGAGTTTACCTTCTTCGAGCATTGGCTGCATGGTGTATTTGAATTCAGAGGCACTTTTGGCGGTGGCAGTAAAATCATGGGTGAAACTCTTATGCAGTTTGGCACAGAACATCATCTGCCCTTTGGTACGACTAATCATGTTTTCCATTTGTTTTTGGGCGGGTACGGCATAGAAGGTGCTGTTGATTTCTACGGTATTAAAATGCTGAGCGTAAAACTCGAGCCATGCGGATTTTTTAACCGATTCTGGGTAAAAAATCCCAACCCAGTCATCGTTGCTAAACCCTCCAGTGCCAATAAAAACCTGCATCTCTCCATTATCGCATAAGTGTCCTTTATACTGTCTACATGAACTCAGACCCTTACTTATATCTCGAGGAAGTCGAAGGCACTGATGCCCTTACTTGGGTGGCAGCCCAGAATGCAATCAGCCAACAGCAACTCGAGGCAATTGCGATGTTTGCCCCATTGCGTTCTCGGATTGAAACGATGCTTGACTCGAGTGAGAAAATCCCGTTTGTGATGGCTCAAAGTAATTTTTTATATAATTTTTGGCGCGATGCAACCCAAGTCAGAGGTGTTTGGCGACGCACAAGTTTAGAGTCCTATAAAACGGCAAACCCGAATTGGGAGGTTTTACTTGACCTTGATGCCTTGTCTTTAAGAGAAAACAAAAATTGGGTTTGGCATTACGCAGAATTTGAGCATTCTAATCATACACGAGCTTTAATTTTCTTGTCTGATGGTGGTACAGATGCCCACACGATGCGCGAATTTGATTTGGGTGGCAAATCCTTTATTGAGAATGGTTTTTACTTACCTCAAGCCAAGTCCCGAGCCATTTGGATTGACGCAGATACCCTTTATATCAGCACTGATTTTGGTCAAGGCAGCCTGAATAATTCTGGGTATGCACGCTTTATTAAAGAATGGAAACGAGGTACGCCACTCGAATCGGCAAGCACCATTTTTGAAGGGGCTATAGAAGAAGTTTTTGCTTTTGTGCAACGCCAAAAAGAAGCGCCGCATCGAATTTTTATTTTCCAAGGATTAGATTTTTATACCAATAATTACAGGCTCTGTTCAGACGGCGGTATGAGTCAACTCGAAAAGCCAATTAGTGCTGTGGCTGCACCATTCCATGATTGGTTACTGCTCGAATTACGTGAAGATTGGGTAACGGGCGGTGTGACTTACAAACAAGGGTCTTTACTGGTCTCGAGTCTCGAGGCGGCATTTGCTGGAAAAGCCAACTGGACGGTGCTGTTTGAACCAACCAAACGCAGTGCTTTAGCCGATTTCACCCTGACTAAAAATTTTATTGTCTTAAATGTTCTCGAGGATGTGCAGAATCGAATCTTTTCAGTGCAGTTTAAGCATGGGACTTGGCATACCGAAGTGGTCAAAACGCCAACCAACAGCACAATTTATGTAACAGCCTTTGACAACCTTAATAGCGATGATATTTGGCTGAATGTGACTGGTTTTTTAACACCCAGTACGCTGATGCTTGGCGCGGTTGACTCGAGTGAGTTTGAAATTATTAAATCTTCCCCAAGTTACTTTGAAACCAGTCATTTAGAAGTTCAACAACACTGGGCTATTTCTAAAGACGGTACACAAATTCCGTATTTTCTAATCTCGAGTAAAAACATTGTTTTGGATGGTACAAACCCCACTTTACTGATTGGTTATGGTGGCTTTGAAGTCTCTAAAGTCCCAGACTACTCGGCTTCATTAGGCGTGGCATGGCTCGAGCAAGGCGGGGTATACGTGCTGGCAAACATCCGAGGCGGCGGTGAATTCGGTCCGCGTTGGCACAGAGCAGCCCTGCGTGAAAATCGGCAACGGGCATTTGATGATTTTATTGCAGTGGCAGAGCATTTAATTGCTAAAAAAATTACCTCGAGTCAGCAGCTTGGAATTCGTGGTGGCAGCAACGGTGGGTTGTTAATGGGCGCAATGTTCACCCAACGCCCAGATTTATTTGGAGCAGTGGTTTGTGCTGTGCCATTACTCGATATGCAGCGTTACCACACCTTATTGGCAGGCGCTTCTTGGATGGCAGAATATGGCGACCCAGACAACCCAAACGACTGGGCATTTATAGAAAAGTACAGCCCGTACCACAATGTTTCTACTGACCAAACATACCCACCAATTTTATTTACCACCAGCACTCGAGATGACCGTGTTCACCCCGGTCATGCTCGGAAAATGTATGCCAAAATGCTTGAACAGGGGCATGATGTACTGTACTTTGAAAACACCGAGGGTGGACACGCTGGCGCAGCCAACAATCCACAATCTGCTAAAAAATTAGCCCTCGAGTATTCGTTTTTATGGCATCAACTGACAAAAAAATAGGGCGAAAGCAAAATGCTTTCGCTCTATTTTAATTATTTTTATGCGGCTGGTGTTTTACGGACGTTTGGACGGCGACGTGAACGGTAGGCTGGCTTGGTCACTTCGCTGGTCTCGAGAACAACGGGGGCAGCAACTGGGGCGGGAGCATTCTGAGCGCGGTTAGCATTGCGTTCAAGCGCTTGCATTTGGCGTTGCCTTAAGGCTTCGATTCTCGAGTTACGGCTGGTGTCTGGTTGGGCAGCGGCAACATGGCTTGGGCGGCGTTGTGATACTGGCACGGCGGCGTTTTCAGGGCGCGGCGGATGCGGACGGCGTTGATTGGGGTTATTTGCGACCCGAGCAGGACGTGGTTCATTCCCAACGGGTCGTGGTTCATTCCCAACGGGTCGTGGGTCACTTGGGCGGCGCACTTCGGCATTGCCTTTTTGGGGTGGTCGATTGTGGCGCGGGGCGGGGCGTGTCCCCATTTCAAACTCTGGGTTTTCGCCCTCGAGTTCGACAAATTTTTCTCTGCTCCATTCGCCAAAGTAAAGTTTGCGAGCGGTGATTCTGACTGGACGGGGATATTCGGCTCGAGGGCGGTTGCCTAAGACAACCACGCCCCTTCGGGTGATGGTTTTGCCTACGCTGGGTTTAGCTCCTGCTATTGCAGTGCTACTCGCGTTTGCGCCCGGTTTACGGCGGCGCAATCTACTCATGTGGGACTCCTTTTGGTGCAAGACAAGTTGTGCCTCGCGGGTGGCGGGACGGGTTTTTTCAACCACGATCCGCACAATACTGCCCGGCTTAAAGACCCTGCCGAGACGGGTTTTCCATTGGTGTGGCGAGTGCGTCGCTTCTTCACCAAGGTCTTCTAAAGTTAATTTGCCAATTGCCCCGTTCTCGAGAACAATTTCTAAGGCAAATTCGGTAATCCCAATCACCACACCACGCATTGGGTAGGTTTGGTTGAGGTTTTTAATCAGTTGAAACTGCTCTAAATTCGCTTGGGCATTTTGGACATTTTGTTCTAAGCGTTGCAAATTGGTGGCAATACTTGGCAGATGCTCAAGCAAATTCTCGCGTTTGCGTTGCGATAACTTGGTGGCACACCAGCCTAGAATTCGGATGTTGATAAAGTCGGCGGCTCGAGTCAGTGGGTTTTGCAAAGTTAAACCTTCACTGGCAGCACTTGAATGAATGGCTTGTAAACTGCTAGGTTGGGTCAGTTTTTGGTTCAGGGTACGAATCACAAAGCTATTTGGGTCAAAACCACTCGAACGCTCCAAAGCCGATGGCAGTTCTGGACTGGTTTTACCTGCCATACGGTACAGTGCCGTCACATCCGAAGCCGCAATTGCCGTGGCACACAGTCGGGCAGCAAGGGTTAAAGCACCGTCTAAGCCACCAATTTGTTTAATCAAATTCTGCTCGAGTTCGGTGGCTTCTTTTAAGTGGGCAACCACACCAACCACACTTGGGCGCACCACATAATTGACCAAATCACCAGTGCTGCTGGTTTCGATTAAGACCGATAAGGCTAGGCGCTCGGAATCTGGCACAAACTGGATTGCGCTTAGAAGCGAACTTGGAAAAAGTGGAATTTGAAAGCCTCCAAGGTTGCAAGCTGCGCCTCGTTGCAGCATTGTTTTTTCTAAGGCGGTGTTTTCGTCTATCCAGTGTGGCGCATCGGCATAATGAATCGCCAGTAAAACATTGCCGTTGCCCAAAGGTTCAATTTGTAAGGCAAGCTCTAAACTGGGCAAGGTATAGACCCGTTTGCCACGTAAATCAATGCGTCCTTTGAGGTCTTTAGCCGTGATGATGCCAAGTTTAGGCAGTTCTTTTAGCGCTTCATTAGAAAAGGCTTCAGGTAGCCCAAAGCGTGTCATCACAGCCGCCCGTTCAGCTTCGATTGAACTGGCATCCCCCAGAACACTTTTCACTCGAGCCACAGCTTCATCTTCGCCGGTCTCTTCTGGATAAAGAATATCGGCAACCAAACGTGTCCCCACGCTTAAATCGTTGCTTTCTAAGGTCAGGCTTGGCAGATGGGTTTCATCTGGGCGCAACAGTGCGTAACCACGTTTATACTCGAGTGTTCCCGTCAGGGTTTCTCTGGCTCGTTCCAAGACCCGAATCACTTCGCCCTCGCTCTGCCCATTACGCCGCAATTCCCTTGCGACCACACGGTCATTGTGCCAAGCAAATAAAAGCGAAGCACTTGGAATCAGCATTGAACGCAAACCCGGCGTGTCTGGGGTAAACCAACCCGAGCCATCAGCACGAACCTCGAGCCGCCCAACCACTGGTATAAATTCACGACTTGGTTGAAACATCCCGCGTTTTGGGGCAATTAAATAGCCAGTCCGTTCAAGACTTGCCACCGCATCCTCAAGTCCTTTGCGTCCACCTAGCCGTTCAAGCAAGGCTTGGTCAAGGTCAGCCGATAATTCACGGCTATTTAAGCCATTTGGATTGGCTCTAAAATGCTCAAGCAGCGCTTCAAACGGGTTATACAACGCACCTTGGTAGGAAAAAACATGTTCTTTGGCTTCGCGCCGCAAACGCACCAATTTTTTAGCGACTGGCGCTTCGGGGATGACTTCAAGTGTTTCGGGATTCAGGGCTGGGGTACTGGTTTCGGGCAATTCTGGGTCTGGCAAACCCTCGAGCGTTTCTGGCGTAGGTGGGTTTGGCTTGCGCCCTCGGGTCTTAACCACTGGAATAACTGGTGTGGGGTCAGCGACTTTTTTGGGTCTGCCTCGAGTTTTGGCTTTCGGGGTTTCTGGGACTGGCTCAGCAAGCTGTACTTGGATTGGTTCTGGAATTGGTTCAACAACTGGTTCAACAACTGGTTCTATGATTGGTTCAACAATCTGTTTTTTGGCTCTGCCTCGAGTTTTTGCCACAGGTGCGATGGTTTCCGTCAATATTTGGGGGACTTCAATCACTTTTGGGGTTTTTTTAGCTTTAAGTTCTAAGGTAATGCTTGGCAATGTCTCTTTTTTTAGTCGTCTTCGCTTGACTGGCTCGAGAACTGGCTCGAGAACTGGCTCGAGAACTGGTTCAGACACAGGCTCAGAGACCGCCACTTTACGCCGACGCACTTTTGCAACAACCTCTTTTGGATTAAGGGTTACTTCTGGTGTGGCTTGGAGAGTGGCTTCAAAAAGCGGCTTGACTTCGGACTCTTCTGGTTTTTTACGTTTACGAACAGATTGACTTGAGGTGCTAATGGTAACTCCTTACGCAATACATCAGTCTGGCGCGTGGGCTGGACACGCGGCGCATAAGACCAAATGCGCGTTTTACGGTTGGCATTGTCAGGGATTATTATAATTCGGCACAAGTGACGCAAAGCCCTATCGAGGGTAGAGTATAGCATAATTTGGTACTACTCGAGCAATTCACGTAAATACTGAGGAATTGGAATGGCTCGTTTCTCAAAATCGGTAGCAATGTGTTCGGTTGAACCCTCCGCAATCAGTGCCGAGTCGGTTTGACGCTCGATGGCATATTCAAAGCGCACCAAACGCGATTTTAATGCACCAACCCGAGTGGTCAGTAGCAATTCATCATCAAAAACGGCGGCTCGGCGGTACTTGACGGCTGCCCCACTGACCACCAGTAAGACCCCACGTTTTTCGACTTCGCGGTAAGGCAACCCTAATTGGGTAAGAAAATCCACCCTGCCCATCTCGAGCCAAACCAAGTAATTACTATGATGGGCGATTCCCATTGCGTCAGTCTCGGCGTAACGCACCCGGAACCGAGTTTGTGATTGTTTAACTGGCATGTGCAGCAGCATACACCGCTTAATGGCTTAGACTACAAAGTTTGCAAAAGTAAAGAAGCATGTCATAATCCCTGCCAATGAGGGATACAGGGTGCTAAAAGGGAATGTCAGCGATTTTCCGTTGGTCAGCATATTGCAAATGCTTGAACGCGACACACGAACCGGTTCGGTTCGGCTCGAGTATGCCCAAGGCGCACTGATTAGCGTCATTGCTGGCAAGGTTGTCCATGCCATCTACCCACCTTCTAAGGGTGAGCGGGCTTTAAGTTTAATCTCGAGTTTTCAAAGTGCGGCTTTTGAATTCTTTGAGAATAAACTGCCCAACGAACAGACGATTAAACGCCCAATGCAATTATTGTTGATGGAACTACACAGTGAAAACCTCGAATGGAAAAAAATTCGCCATCGCCTCAAAAATTGGACACTCGCCCCACAATGGGCTGGAGCAATCCCGAGCGGTAATAACCCTGAACGACTCGAGGTTATCGGCTTAGTAGACGGAATACGCAGCATCGAAGATATTATTCACGCTTGTGATTTACCGCCACGCCGCGCTGCCGAAATTTTAGTCGAATTTACCAATGAACGTCTTGTGCTGCTTGGCAGTGCCAGTCAGATTACCCAGCCACTCGAGTTGATGGTCTTACCGATTTTTGCCCCCGATGAAGCCACAATTTTTGTAGACCAAGCCTTGTATGACCAATGGAAAGCCATTTATGGGACAGTTCTTGCCAGCGTCATCAGTCAAAAAGGAGACCGTCAAATGTTTCGAGTCAAGGGGCGCGAAAACAGTTTAGGGCGAGTCCAAATGGCTGAAATTGCGGTTAGAAAACTCAAATTGGCTCGAGGTGTCAAGGTCAGAATTGTTCCATCTGGCGGTACACGCTAAGCCATGAGTCATCACCGCACCGCAAATGCTACAGTATAGGCATGAGTCCCGATTTGCTCCGCGCCTTGATTTTGGTTGTACCAGTATTACTGGCTGCTATTTTGTACACCGTCATCAGTGGTGGAATTCAGTTCAGCAAACTTGGTTTTATTATTACCGAAACAATTGGTGCTATCCGCGAACGACATTTTGGCTCGAGTGGACAAATCAGTGCTTATCAAGCCACGATGATTGCCCTATGCGGCACAGTTGGTACGGGCAGTATCATTGGGGTGACGGCTGGTATTTTACTCGGTGGTCCTGGGGCAATTTTATGGATGTGGATTTTTGGTTTACTGGCAATGGCATTAAAGTTTGGCGAAGTGGTTTTAGCCCAGCATTTACGGCGAATTTACAGCGATGGCAGTGTTTTAGGCGGACCGTTTTTGTACATTGCCAGGGGCGTACTCCCCGCCCCACTCGGTAAATTCTTAGGCGCAGCTTTTGCTTTACTCTCTATTATTGCCGCCTTTGCCCTTGGCAACCTCGCCCAGATTTCAGGGGCAACCACTGCCCTAGAAGCCAGCTTTGAACTTCGCCCAGTCTTCTCGAGCCTGATTTTAGCAATTGTTGTCTTAATTATTCTTGGCGGTGGGGCAATTAGAATCGCTCGAGTGGCACAAGTTTTATTCCCTTTGATGCTTGGCTTATACACCATTTTAGCCTTGGGTTTAATCATTAAAAACTTTGGGGTTCTGCCCAGTGCTTTTATCAGCATTTTCACCAGCTCGGTGTCGTTTAGTGCTGCTGCCGCCGGAGGAACTGGCTACGCCCTTTTTGCGATTGTTTCTCAGGGTTTTGCCCGAAGTATTTTTGCCACCAACGCTGGCTTTGGTATCTCGAGCATTGCTCACGCCCAAGCCCAAGTAGACCACCCTGTCAGACAAGGATTCTGGGGGGTAGTCGAAGTTTTTGTGGCGATGTTTGTCTCGAGCCTGACTGCCTTAGCGGTACTAACTGTCCCCAACGCTTGGCAGGGCATGTCCGAAGCGATTCCAGCCGAAGCCGTGACCAGTGCTTTTCGCAGCCTTGGGGTGGTTGGCACAAATTTTAATGAACAATGGGCTGGCTTAGGGACTGGCACATTGGCTGTGGCATTAACGCTTTTTGCGATTGCCACGACGATTGCCTGGGCATTTTATGCCGAAGAAGCCTTTGGGCATTTATTTGGCGATGGAATGCGTTGGTCGGTACGCCTTGTTTGGGTCGGGATGATTTTCTTAGCTCCGTTTATTGTGGTCGAATACGGAACATTTATCTCGAGCGCCGAGTTTTTACTGGCAATTATGGCAATCCCCAATATCATTGCTTTATTTGTCTTGATGCCCGTGGTACAAAAATTAACCAGAGGTTTTTTCCAAGGCGAATTTTACCAAGCCCCAGACGCACCGACATCTCGTCCAGTCACCCAAGAAGATGCCTATGACAGTATGGAATTTAACTTAGACTAATCCTGAAGAAATTCCATGTTAATCTAGCCATATGGATGCAAAAACCCTTTTGGTTGAACAAATGACACGAACATCTAAAGTATTCTTAAAAACCTTAGAGGAATTTCCCGAAGAGAAATTTTTTGCCGACTTACCCAGTGGTGGCAACAGTGTTGCTTGGAATGCGTTGCACCTTGCAGACTGGGCGCAAATTCTTGTACCCGCCAAGCTCGAGTCTGTGGATACAGCCTTAAAATTTGCTTACCTTGGTTGGGAAGAAGCTGATTTTGCCAAAGCAGTCTACGGTCTTGGGTCGGTGAGCCTAAACAGCAGCAAAGCCGAAATTATTGCCCATACCAAACTGCATTTTGATCGGGCTGCTGCGGATTTGGCTGCTGCCGATGCAGCCCGACTCGAGGCAAGTGTCCAAACCCCCATGGGTGAGCGTAAATTACTGGCAATCATCATGACCCATGTGGCGCACGTGCCGTATCATTATGGGCAGATTAAACTTAGTGGTAAGCAACTCCTGTGAGTCTGGTTCTAGAAGTCGAGAACCTAAATGTTACGCTGTCTGGTACGAAAATTCTTGAGGATATTGGTTTTAATGTTGAAGCTGGGGCATTACTGCGTTTTACGGGTCGCAACGGCGCGGGTAAGAGTACCTTATTACGGGCAATTGCCGGTTTAATTCCGTTTGTTGGGCAAGTGCTGGTTGACGGAGCGAAACCGATGACCTTAGCCGCCAAGAAAAAAACTTTGTTTGTGCCGGACGAAGCGGCGCTCTACGAGGATTTAACGGTTTTGGAACACGCCCAATTTGTGGCACGGCTGTATGAGCAACCGCAAGCCGAAGCCCAAATTCAGCTTTGGCTCGAGAAGTTTTTTTTAACAAACCGCCTTAAAGATGTGCCTTCCGAGTTCTCGAGGGGAATGCGACAAAAACTTTCAATTTCTTTAGCCCTTGGTTTAGAAGCACCACTGTTAATGCTCGACGAACCTTTTAATGCCCTTGACCAAGATGCCCAAATTGCACTGGGTGCAGCCCTCGAAGCCCGAGCCGAGGCAGGGGGCTGCGTGCTTTTTAGCGCTCATCAGTTGGATTTACCTTTTTCTAACGCCAGTGTTCTAGCCCTCGAGAACGGGCGGTTGCTCGAGTGAACGCGGTTGGGTTTTTGCGCCAAGCCACGGCACTCAGGGCTTGGAAAAAGTTTTTTACTTGGGTCGAAAAAGCCTTTGGTTGGGGTATGGTGGCTTGGCTGCTGTTTTGGTTAGTGGTTTATTTAATTGCTGGCTTCCAGCTTTTAAGTCCACTTAAAACCGCCCTGCCTTTGGAATACTTAAAACTGGGTGCTTTGATTGCCTCGAGTCTTTTCTTTGCGTCTTTTGCACTTGCCTCACCGCGTTTACCAAGTGTGATTATTTCTAGCCGTGATGTGATGCGCCTTGGAATTACCCCAGCTGTACCGATAAAGGTTCTCGAGTATCCGCTACTCTTAGCTTTAGGACAAAACTTATTTTTAGGGGCGCTTTTCGGGGCATTACTGTGGATTGTACTGCGAACCCTTTTTCTGCTCGAGTTACCACTTGCCCCACCTGTGCTGGCACTGCTTTTTGCGGCTCGAGTGGTCTGGCAGATGAGCCTTTATGCGGCTTCAAGTCGGGTTTTTCTGGTCGGATTATGGCTTATTTCGCTGCTGTTAGACGTGTTTTTTGGCTTAGGGATTTCGGCGGCACTCTATTCTTTGAGTCCAATCGTGCTGATTATCCCGAGTTTAATGCTTCTAGCTGGCTGGCTAACCCTGCAAAAATCGTATCTTGAAACCTTCCCCAGTGGTTTTTTGCAACATTCAACTGTCTTGGCGCAACTCAAGGCGATGGGCTTAATGCTACTGACCAGAGCCGTTCCAGTGGCTGGAATGCGTGAACGATTACAACGCCAGTTAAGAGTCAAAACCCAAGGCAACGGTTGGCGAATTCCAGCCCCACCAATGCAGTACGGTGCAAGTGCGGCGCTGGCGTGGCGCAACGCCCAAACCATGATTAGCTGGAGCATTGGACAATGGGTATTTTTGCTGCTTGGTTTAGCCGCATTTTTTACGACTGCCTCGAGTGTCGTGCCGAACGGTTTTGCCCTGCCCGCCCAAGTGCTAATTCTAAGTTTTATTGCCCTGCCATTGGTGGGTTCAAATTTGCCCAATACGCTTGTGCCGTTGCGTGGCTCGAGCATTCTGCTTGGGCGGGTGGGGATTGGCGCAGTGCTAATTATTATCTCGAGCCTGATTGCCATTTTTTGGATTCCGAGTGCAGCCCTGATTGGTTTACGGGCTATTTTTTGTTTGGTGCTGCTCGAGACGTTGCAACGCTGGTCAAAGAATCCTAGTCTGACACAGAATCTTGGATTAGCAGCGGCATTACTGACCTTTGTTTCAGAAGCCCTACTTGGTTTTCTGGGTGCATCCAACCTCGAGTATTCGGTGTTGCTGTTTCTGATTTTCCTGATTTATACCGTGCAGAACCTCCAAGAGTAAATCCCTTGGAGGTTGCTCGAGAACAGATTTTATGGTTTTGCCAGTGGATTAAGTACATTGATGCGGTACGTCTGACTCGAGAATCCACCTGTGTTGTTTTGGCTGGTGGCAGTAATTGTGCGTGGTCCGGTGCTGTTGAATTTGGTGTTGACATTGCTGCCTGTTTTTTCGTTGATTGAATCGCTTTCTACACTCGAATTCCATGTTGGTGTGATGGCATTTGAAGTGCTTTCAAATGATACAGTATCGCCTAAGTAAACGTACCGAGTACCGCTGGGTGTGTTGGCTTGAATGTTACTGAGGATTGGATTGCTGGTCAGGATTGGCAATGCACCAATGGCTAAGGATTCAGCACTGGCATTGCCGTTTTGACTGATACTGGCAGTGATGGTTTGTGGTGTTTGAAATTGGAACGTGTGGGTGAAACTATGGTCTCTTGATAAGTCTGGTTGATTTGTGCCGTTACTCGTGCCGAGTACACCTTCTAAATCTGAACTCCAAGTGATTAGACAACAGGTGTTTAAGCCACCAGCAGTATGGGCAGTAAAAGTCATGGTGCGACTGGCATTCATGATTGGTGTGGCATTGTTTTGAGTTTGGATGTCAACCCCAATCAGTGGTACGCCTAGGGTACAGTGGGCATTCCCTGAAGCGTTGATGTTGATTATTCTTGTGGCTCTGCGTCCGTTGCTGTCCTCGGCAATGGCGGTGATGGTGTGCGCTCCCGATGGCAGAGCGTATCCGGGACTATGCGGGCTGCCCGGTTGGGTTGTGCCAAGCTCGCCACTGCGATTAGAACTCCAGAAGATAGTCACTTGCCCTTTGCCATTTTCGGCATCATCTACCACGGCTCGGAATTTGACCACACTGTTACCAGCTTGGGTGATGGTGTTTGGAGTTGTGCCATCTAGACAAATTGTTTTTGGCTCGAGTTTTTCCCAATCAGGTGGGGTATTGGGGGCTTCGGAAATAGCCCATGTTTTATTGAAAATAGGAACGTTGAGTTCTTCTTGCCAGACAATTAAATCAAGGTCTACGCCAATATTTCCTTCAATCCCACCACTTATTTTCCAAGCTGGCGAACCCGGGTATTGACCTTCAAATTTGGCATAGACACCAACGTCAGCTTCTACCCCTGCAATGCCGTACAACATCAGTCGGGCAGAAGCAGTCAGCTTGGCTTTGGCTTCGATTTCGGCTTCAAAAGTCGGGGAGTTACTGGTGAAAGTTTTGTTGAACTTATTAATTTTCGTCCACTTGGTGCTGGAATTATACTGCACTCCGACTTCATAATTGATGCTTTGGGTGGCGCTATAATTGACTTCAACCCGAATTAATCCCTCGAGACTAACATCCACCACAATTTCTGGAATAAACACAAGAAAACCAACCGTAATTGCCCCAAGTGGAATTCGCAGCAATTGCTTGGATTTATTCAGTTCTTTTTTAAGGCTGGCTTTGACTTCGATTTTGGCTTCTTCGTCCATCACAAATTTGGCGGTAAAATCTGGTTTGGTACACAAAAAACCAGAGCATTTGAGTTTAATGATGATTTTTGGTTCAACCTTAAAATGCCCTTTGACCACGACTTGATCGTTGGTGGTAGTGGTGTTGCCATCTTGGTCAAAAATAACCCAGTTAAAACTTTCATCTATTCTGGGCAGTAAGTTTTGCGGGCGTAAGTTCTGGGTTTTAATTTGACTGGCAGCGTAAATCACTTCTCCGCGTTCCAAAGCTCTGGCGCGTTGAATCTCGAGTAAATCCACGGTTTCTTCGATCCGAATATCAGCTTCTTCAACCAAATCACCCAGCACCGAACGTTCGGTTTGCACCGTGACTTCTGAATTTGAGCTTTGAATATTGGTGACGCGGCGCATAAAACCATCAGGCGTTAAAGTCAGTGGGGCGCTGACAATGATATTTCCAACGCTTAAACCGACTAAATTGCCGCGCAGTGACCTAAAAACCAGTGTGCCAGTACGGTTATCAAACGAAAGTAATTCTCCGCTCGAGTCTGGTCCTAGTTCACGCACATTAGATTTGGCTTCGAGAGTAATTTGGCTAGTGGCAGGGTCTAAAGGCGCATCTGAAACGCCCATCCCACCACTTGGTAAACCAGTATTGTTAGCTGCTTGTCCGACAATAGAAGTTGCCGTATTAGAAACAAGGCTGCCATGTAAACTAAGGATTATTCCAAGGTGGGTTTGCACAGCTGTACTTCTAAATGAGACCAAAACCTCATCGTTGATTTCGGGCAAAAAACAATTAAGAGTCTGATTGGCAGGCAAA
This sequence comes from Deinococcales bacterium, assembly GCA_031388325.1. Taxonomy (GTDB): domain Bacteria; phylum Deinococcota; class Deinococci; order Deinococcales; family JAAFIG01; genus JAAFIG01. The sequence goes on along the minus strand of JANNEE010000344.1, from coordinate 1,527 downwards.
CCAAACAAACTGCCGCGAATGGTTTTATTGGTTTGTTCAAAACCAAATGAACCACCCATACCAGTTGTCCCGCAACGCCCCTTTAAGTTGGCTTGACCCATGATTTCATGTACCGAGCCTACTGGAGGTCCAGTAAACATCGCATTTTGTCCAGCCGCAATAAAAGCAATCGGTTGACTCGAGACCTCGGGGGCAAAAATCGTACCTGTCAGTACCACCTGATTTTGTACTCGAGCCATGCGTGAACGCATTTGCACTTGCCCTTTGAAATTCTTAAAATTAACCCGTTCATTGCCCAGTAAAACTGCTTTGAATGCCTTGCCTTTGGGGGTTGTGCCTAGAACTTCATAAATCACTTGTGAACCAATACTTGGATTGAATTGATTGGTGATGGTTGGGGCTTTTTTACTGCCTGTGACCTCGAGTCCAACGGCTGTTTCTAGCTCTACATTTGTACCAATCAGTTCTTGAAGCTCGCTTGGCACAACAGATTCGGGTGGGGCGGTGTTACAAGAAACCAGTACCGCAAAGATGACGATTAGAAAAAACGACAAGTTCTTTTTCATGGTTGTTCTCCTTGGACTGAGTTTGCCAAACACACCGTTCCAAAATCGTTCCAGACTTGTTTTCTTTTAATGAGTGTAGCCCAAACAACTCGAGTAAGCAAATCAGGGATTTCTAGAGATACCCAACCAGCACAACAAAAAACCTCCAAGAGTAAATCCCTCGGAGGCTACTCGAGTTATACAATTTTTAAGGTTGACTGATGGCAAGGGAAGCCGATAAACAACCCTCTTCGGGTATGATTTGTTTACTGATAGGGTCTTCAAGCAGATTACAAAGTTTCTTCTGCCGGTAAATCACGGTGGCACTGCCGGGTGTGCCTCTGCCAGCCCCGTCCACTCGCACCGCTTCTAATTTATTGCTGCCGCCAAATGGGTTACTTAGAATCACTGGGTTGTTTTCGCCCCGAACGATAATGGCATCGTCATCATCAAGTATCCTCGAGTCTCGGTCAATTAAAAAGACAATAAAGTCAAGGTTATTTGCGCCAGCATTAAAGTAATCTTTGACCACAAAATTGTTGTTGCTGTCAAAACGTCCGTCACCTGTGAAGGTGTTAATACCGGGGACAGTAATTTGGCGGTTCGCGCCAAAAACCGTTCCCGATCTCATGATCACAGGAGCGTTCTCTGAGATGTTAAAAATTGCGCCCCTTGCACCCTCGAGAAACCCCGCACCATAAATATCACCAGAGTCGCCGTCGCCTGCGTTGTTGAGGTAAATGCCGTCTATCACATTGACCCAGCGTTCACCAACTTTTTTGGCAGTCAGGGCGCTGCATTGGGTGACATTGTAATTGGTGGTTTCCGATAATTTAGCGATGCTGCCATCGCCTAGGTTACGGATTTCATAAGACAGTGGTTTATAGGTGCTTAGGGCATTGGTCTGGCTAAAGTATTCAGATAATCTACCCGAAGCAATTAAACGCCGTGCATTGTCCGAATCGCCGCCGATGGTGGCGAC
>JANNEE010000340.1:0-4099 GCA_031388325.1 Deinococcales bacterium | reverse complement strand
GCCAAAGCCTGTATTGACCATGCACCAATTTTGGAGCGTGGTTTTGCTGCTAGAGCCGGACTGGGTTGGCAAGGACGCTCGAGTCAACTCATCAGCACTCAGCTAGGTGCATTGACCACACTGGCGGTGTTACTGACCGACCTCGAGCTACCACCAGCAGCCCTCCCCTTTCCAGACCGTTGTGGGACTTGTACGGCTTGTGTGGCTACATGTCCAACCGAGGCGATTATGCACAACCGCACAGTTGACTCGAGACGCTGCATTGCCTATTACACCGTCGAGCATCGCGGGGCAGTGCCTACCGAACTACGGCATCGTTTTGGCGACCATCTGTTTGGCTGCGACGACTGCTTGGACATCTGCCCGTGGACAAATCATGCTGGGTATTTTTCAAATCTGCTCGAGCCAATCCCAGAATTTGCCTATCCAAATATTGAACCCTTTTTTCTCGAGTCCGGCACATGGTTTCTTAAACATTTTGCCCAGACTGCCTTCTCGAGGGCGAGACGTAAAGGCATGGCTCGCAATGCGGCAATGGTACTGGGAAATCTGCGTGACCAGCAGCACCTTTGGTTGCTCGAGCAAGGCTTAACCGATATTGGTTGGGAAGTGCGTGAAGCCAGCGCTTGGGGCATAGGTTGCTTTGCCCCAAACAATCAAAAACTAGAATCCCATACCGACCCCGACCCTCGAGTAACACAAACGGCTATTCGGGCTTTACGGGGAGATTTTCTGGTTGTGGGGTCATAAAAGAAGGGCTGGGGTTGTTGGTACGCCGTCTTGCCTGATGCGCCAGAATTCGTTCACCTTTCGCCGAATGCGTCACCAAAGGCAAAAGTTTTTTAGCGGCTTGTACCCATGCACTGACTTCTTCTAGGGTTGGGTCGCGTCGCGCTAGGTTTTTAGCCGCATTGACCTCAAGCAGTTTTTGATGCAGATTTTGCGGGATTCGGTTTCGCAGTTCTTTTACGGTGTCCACCCCTGCCGCCTCAAGCAAATCCGAAAATTGTGTTCCCACCCGAGGCACACGCATTAAATCGGCGCGATTCACCCAAGCCAGTAAGCGCTTCTCGGAGATTTTAAGTTCAAGCGCTAAATCTTTACGTCCACGCAAATGGGCGGCTTTTTTGAGTAATGCCGTAGTGGTCTTTAACCCTAGTGTCTCGAGTCTTAGTGCGTAATTCTTACCGATACCTTCAATGTCAATCAGTTTTGCCATGTTTACCTTCAATCAGTCCTGCCATGTTTACCTTAAGAAATTTCTAATCCACGTTGCTACACCGTTTTCTTCGGGCGGAGCGATAGTTTCATTGGCAATTTTGCTCATGTGGGCTTCGGTTTCTCCAACTGCCACGCCATGCCCAGCCCATTCAAGCATGGTTAAATCATTGTTGCCATCACCAAAGGCAATTGTGTCTTTTTGGGCAATACCCAGATGCGCCGCAATCATCTCGAGGGCTGCGCCTTTATGCGCCCCGGGGGGGGCAACCTCGAGGTAATACTCTCCCCATGGGTAGAAGGTATGGTTTGGATACGCTGGACGTAAAGTTTCTAAGTGTTGATGCACCCCTTGACCATGCAGGGTCAGTTTAGCCGGTTCGGCTATCGGAAATCGATCAAAAAAAGGATGCACAAAACGGGCTTCCTTACGCACCCAATCCCAGTAGGGTTTACCATCGGAACGCATAGACTCTGGATTTTTGACAAAAACATCCATTTCGACTGGCACAAAGAATTCTTCGACCAGTGGTGCATAGCGTTCGATAATGTTACGGGTTTCTTCGTGACTCAATCGCAAATCCCGCATGTAATCACCATTCGGGTGCATCACACAACCACCTTGGGCAGTTCCGACTGGGGTCTCGAGTTGTAATTGCTCTAAGAAAGGCTTAGCACTGGCATGGACTCGTCCTGTAATCACGGTGACAATATGTCCAGCAGTCCGTGCCAATTGGATTGCTTCTAGGATTGGAGCAGGAATCTGGTAATCATGGGTCACGATTGTTCCGTCGAGGTCAAAAGCAAGCAATTTCACGCACCTAGCCTAACACAGCCACGGAATTAGCTAAAACAAAGGCTCAAATGTGAAAAATCGTTTGCGATTAACCTAAAGATTTGTTAATCTATTATTATCTTATGTCCCCAGAAGTCAACGATGAAATCAGTTTGCGTGATGTTTACCTCATCATCAAGAAACACTTTCGCTTAATCCTTGGAATAACTGCTTTTGTAACTGCCGTTGCCCTAATTTTAGTCTTGGTTTTACCCAAGACCTTCTCGAGTCAGGTGGTACTGAATTTATCGGTCAATGCTGAGCGTCCCGAATTCAAAGCCGCGCCAAATGCCGTTGGCTTGTCTCAAGGATTTATTCAATTGGTGAATAACGAATCCTTAGCCACAATCTTACAAGAAGAGCGCCTAGAAAGCATTTTTAAGGCAAAGTACGATGATAAAAAATCACTACTAACCTTAAATGCTTACGCCGATAATCCAGAATTAGCCTTGTCTCGAGCCGAACGCTTTCAAATTGCGGCGGTCAATTACTTTAACGAGCAAATCAGCAATACGGTTCGTACCAACTTAAAGTCAACCTTAGCCCAATTAGAAATAGACCTGTCCAGCAGCCAGGATAACCTTAAACGCTTAGAGCCATTGCTGAATTCAACCAAAGGAATTGTCAACAACACCCAAGACACGGCGGCACTCGAATCCAAGGGAATAGACCCGCAATTGGCTCGAGCCAGTAATCCAGCCTTGGTCAATTTGGCATTGCAGATTTCGCAAGTTAAAGTTGGTTTAGCGGCGCTGCAAGCCAAACAAAATTCTTTAGGGTCGATCTTACAAAACCAAAAAGCCTTTGATTCGCTGCTAGGACAAGGTTTTCAGGTTCAAGTGTTGGCTGTACCCGCCAAAGCCATTGTTGCTGAAGCCCCAAGACCACTCATGATTACTACCTTAGCTGCTGTGGCTGGTTTACTGATTGGACTGGTTGGTGCATTCGTTCTCGAGGCACTTCGTCCAGCCGCTTATGAATATGGCTTTAAGGAGAATAACCGCCGTATTATTGTGCCTCAAGCCAGCCCCGGCGACTAATGAGCGTTCAGCGACTATCTTCTAGTCGTTAGCTACTAGCCATCACGTACTACAAGCAATTGTATTTCTAAAAATGATTTACAAACCAAGCCCACTAGGGAATAGTGCCACTAATCGCGCATTAAATGGTACAGCAGGGCTTTTTGGGCATGTAGCCGGTTTTCGGCTTGGTCAAAAACCCTAGATTTTTGGTGCATTGTGGCTTCTTCAACCACTTCTTCACCATAATGGGCTGGTAAACAGTGCAGAAAAATTGCGTCCGAAGTGGTTTTCTCGAGCAGTTCGGGATTGACTTGAAAACCAGCAAAATCACGAATTTTACGCCGTTCAGAAGCCTCCTGTTCTTGTCCCATGCTGACCCAAACATCGGTGTATAGAACCTTGGCATTCTGGGCTGCGCTTTGTGGGTCGTTGGTCAGTTTGACTTTTGCACCCTGCTCGAGGGCATGAAGAATTACGGCAGCATTGGGTTCATAACCGCGTGGCGTGGCTATGGTGAGGTTAATACCCGTCAAAAGCGCCATTTCAATAAAACTATTTGCCATGTTGTTGCCGTCACCAATGTAAGTAACCGCTAAATCCTTAACTTGACCAAAGTTCTCTTCGATGGTCTGAAAATCTGCCAGCAACTGGACAGGATGTAAATAATCCGATAAACCGTTGATGACTGGTTTTTGGCAGTGCTTGGACAGTTCTTCTAAGGTCGAATGCAGAAAAACCCGTGCCATGATGCCATCCACCCAGCGTTCTAAATTCAGGGCAATGTCACGCACGGGTTCTCTTGTGCCAAGTCCAATTTCGGCATTGGTCAGGTTGACACTATGCCCACCAAGTTGAAACATCGCCACATCAAAAGTGGTACGGGTGCGAAGACTGGGTTTTTCAAAAATCATCGCTAGGGTTTTGCCCTCAAGTGGTTTTTGTCCACGCATCTCACCGCGTTTTAGCGCATGAGCCGTATCCATCAAGCCTCGGTATTCGGGCGGGGTCAGGTCAAGGTTTCTTA
>JANNEE010000338.1:0-4590 GCA_031388325.1 Deinococcales bacterium | reverse complement strand
GTTTTAGGATTGGTACAGTAAATTCCTGTCACGCGTTCTTTAGGGTTAGTCAGCTTAAAGGACTTAAACTCGAGACTTTGCGAGTTAGCGACTGCCAACAGCACCGTTGTTGCACCAAGAATTGCGCTTAAACCAAGTTTTTTCATAATTTTCTCCTTAAAGCTCGAATTACGGATTACCGAGTACGGGTCTTGTCTCAAAACTGCCATTTACTGTATTCTCGAGTGGACTACCCGAGCCATAATCGGCGGCACTGGTGCTGACACTCCAAGTGATGCTGCTTCCCGCTAAATAGGCGGTGCTGGGTGTATAGGTCATTTGTCGGCAATTTAGGAATTCGCCATTAAATAAGACACACTCGGCGTTCCAACCAATCGTTCCAGTTTTAAGCACATTATTATTGCGAACTTGCAGCGCGGCTTGGGTTAAATTTTTGTTCATGTCTTCAGAAAATGTAATCACAATTGGTGCAGTCACACTCGAGAAACCAAAACCACTGGGACTAAACCCAATCACTCGAGGCGGCGCATTACCAGCCGTAAAACCAAAACCATAAGTGGCTTGTAAGGTGTTACCAACAAGGTCTGTGGCACTATTAGCCAGTGTGATTGTGTACGGTGTTTGTTGGCTTAGACGATTTACTGGTTGGCAACTGGCGCTTAAGGCTGTAATCCATGTCCAAGTACAAGCAATACTGGGTTGACTGGCAAAAGCACTCTGGACACTGGTTTGGTTCATGGCTTTACTAAAATTTAAGGTAATCGGCGCACTAAAAAGCACATTGCTTTGGGCATCGGTTGGTGTAAAACTGAGCAGCGCAGGTTTTACCAAATCTTTTATTGTTGTAAAGCGGGATGTAAACGGTGTTGCCAGTGTAATTCCACTCAAACTTTGGGCGCTCGAGGCAAGGGTAATGTCGTACTGGGTTAAGAACGGGAATTCGCTACTTGGTGTACAAGTCGCCGTTTGGTCTGAATCTAACCAAGCCCAAGAGCAAGTAACTGCTGGCACACTCGAGAAAGCACTTTCGACACTGGTTTTGTTCATACTCCTCGAGAATTGCAAAGTGATTTTACTATTCAAAGCCACATCCACAGCATTATTGGTTGGTGAACTGCTCAGCACCGTTGGTGCGGCGCTCAGGCTCGAGAATTGCAAGGTGGTAACACCAGTTAAATCGTTTCCAGCCATATCTTTACCAGCCAATAAAAGACTGTTGGTTGTGTCAAATTGAAAAGCAGGAGTTATAAAATTAACGACGGTATTGCCAGCGCTCCAAGTGGCTGCACCAAGCGTTAGGTTGCTGCTCGAGGCAGTCACGGTGCTGATGTTCATGGCTTCAGAAAAGGTTAGTTGCACTTGGGTACTGAGTGCCACAGCCGTGGCATTAAGTGCTGGTGTACTCGAGACCAAAGTTGGCGCGGTTGTGTCGGCTGCAATTGGTGTGGCGGAAACAACGGCGGTGCTGCTCGAGGTGTTGCCTGTGGTATCGGTGGCGGTCAGCTTAAAAAAATAGCTTGTGCCATTGGTCAAACCCATTTTTTCAAATTGCGTAGCGTTTTTAAGAATGGTTTCGGTGGCATTCTGCACCGTGGCGCTGCTACCCCAACGCAGGGTGTAATTGGCTAAATCGGTTTCGGTATTGGCTGTCCACTCGAGCTTAACTTTGCTATTGCTGGCAGTGGCTTTGAAAGCTGCTGGTACGGCAGGTGCAGTCGTGTCTGGCGTTGGGGTTGGCGTGCAAGCCAATAAACCAACCAACAATAAAAGGCATAATTTTTTCATGATTCCCTCGAGTTACGGCACGCAAATAACATTTCTGACAATTACGGATTTACGTCCTTCGTTTAACTGTGGGTCTTTAGCCACCAAAGTGATGCGAATACTGCCGTTGTAACCATTTAAGCAGTTCAAACCCAATACAGCCGTTAAATTCACTTGCCCGTTAATGTTGGGTGTTAGGGTTACATCTGAGCCAAAATTCGTGGCGGTGCTGTTGCCAAAGGCAGCCAACCAAGATAAGGTTACGGGGTCGCCGGCGGGGTCGGTGGCACTGCCTGCTAAGGTCACGAAGCCATTATTCGGTACAACCGTCGTGGCTGTCGGACTCGAGATACTGACTGGATTTGGTGGCGGATTGGCTGGCGTGGGTAAAACATTGACCATAACGGTTTGTGAATTGCTCAATCCTTGAGGGTCTGTGGCAGTGATGGTTAAAGTGCGTGTTCCAGCACTCGAGAATACTTTGCTGATTTCACAACCTGTTTGCGGGAAAGGGTCGGTGGTATTTGAACTTGTCCAAGCAATGTTCGAGCAAGCCAAAGCATCGTTGGGTTCGTTGATGTCCCTGGCATTTGCCGAGAAGCCGTAACTGAGTGTCTGGTAAATAACCGAAGCACTGCTTGGCTCAGAAAGATTTAACTCTGGGGCAGTATCGACGACGTTAATCGTTTTAGAACGGGTGCTTGTTTCGCCGTTAGAATCTCGGACAGTCAGGGTGATGTTGCGCGTGCCAACGGTGGCAAAAACTTTGCTGGTTTCTCGAGTGGCAGCAATTGCGCCATCAGCCGCTAGGCTTGAAGTCCAAGTGTAGGTCAGGGCAGTTCCATCTTCTAAATCGGTGGCGTTGCTCGAGAAAAAGGTATTTCGGTTTAGGTCGCTTTGGTCAAAAACAGTAAAATCGGTAATGCTCGGTGGACTGTTCGGCGAAGCGTAAATTGGATAACGGGTTTCAAAAATACGGGTATCGTAGCTTTTGTCGATGCCCCATTTATCAATTTTGACCCCAATGTCAATGCCAATACCCGCATCAAGCTTAAAAAACGGTTTGCGCGGAAATTGGGCATCGAGTGCCAAGAAAATCTCTGGGCGAATAAATAACCCGACGCTTTCATAAAGCAGCAACTCGAGGGTCACATTGGCAAAGGCTTCGGTGTTCAGGGCAGCTTTGACGGTACTCGAGTCAATGCTAAAATCTTTGGTAAAACCACTCAGGTTTGTCCATTCCTCATCGTATTTTGCACCAGCCGTAATAACCATCACTTGGGTCACTTCGACATCCACTTCGCCGGTGGCAGAACCACGCACCCCAATGGTTAATTTTATGATTGGGCGGATGACAACTGGTATTGGACCGATTGAAAAAGTAATTGGTCTAAACCGAATTGTGCCAACCTCAAGCGATTTATTAAACGAATAGGCAACTTTGCCTTTTAAGGACAGCCCAGATTGTTGGGTAAATTTGGCTTCGGCTAAAAAATCAAAATCGGGTGGGAAAATATCAATATCCCAGTCAAAGCGGGTGGTCAGCTTAAAATCAACATAGCCTTTGAGAACCACTTGGTCTTCTTTGGTGTCAGGGTTGCTGTCCTTATCAAACAGTACCTTATCAAACTTAAAAGTCGGATTGGTCGGTGCGGCTTGGGTGACAATTTCTACCCCACTGGTCAGGCTGCTACTTTCAATATCGGCATTGGTTAAATCCCGACTGGCTTGCAATTTGCCTTTTTGGATTGCTTCACGCAACGTGGCTGGAGCAGTCTCGAGAATTGTTTTACCGTTTTCGGTTTTAACTGCCATTACTTTTCGCAAAAAACCATTTGGAGCGCTAACAGTTGGCGCACTGACGATAACATCGCCAGTTGCCATGGTTTGCGCTCCTGCAAAGGTCAGGCTGTTGGGCTGGACTGTCTCGAGGGCGGTTTGACTGGCAGGACTCAGCACTTTGGTGGTGCTTGGAATAATCACTTCAGGCGGTATAACTGGCGGGGTAACACAAGCGACAATAGTGCCACTGAGTCCAAAAATCACAAGGGCATGTCTTAACCAGTGTTTCATGTTTGCTCCTTTACGAATCACACCAACCATCTTGAATTCGGGCTGTCCTAATTCCTAGAGCCGATGTCCTAGAATGTCCCAAGCCCTCATCACTACTTCTTGGGCATTACGTGGCGTACAGTTTGATATGGTGCAATCGCTCGAGCCTAAAACCAGCCAGTTAGGGTTTGCTGTGGCTCGAGTGGCTTGGTTGTGGCTGGTTGCCTTAATGTTGGTTTTAATCATGCTTTTTGCCACTTATTTTTGGCACTGGACGCAGACGAAACCGTGTTACTTGGAAAATTGCAGCCCAATGCTCGAGTGGTTTAAGAACAACAATTTTCCAGTGCAAATCTATGCGCTGCTGTACTTGATTGCTTTGGTCATACCCGCCCTCATTTGGATTGGTCTGGGCATGTGGATTTTTCTGGCACAACCAAGATTAGTTTGGAGTTTGGTTTTCTCAATCGTCTTTATTTTGGGTTGGTACGGCGAAATTAACCAGCAGTACATTCGTGGTTCTTTACCAGCTGTCATCAATTTCAATCTCGAGCTATTTGGTTTTGGGGTCTTAGCAAAAGACCCACAAACCCTTATTTTTAGTAATTATCTGCGTGGGATTCTTAAAATGCTGGCAGACAATCTGATGCTGCTTCTGGTTTTTGCTTTTCCCAGTGGGCGTTTAAGACCACCTTGGACAATTGGGTTTTTGCTTTTCATTGGCATATTGTCGCGTGGTTATTCCTTGCCATTTTTGCGCCAAACCAATTGGAA
>JANNEE010000336.1:0-2215 GCA_031388325.1 Deinococcales bacterium | reverse complement strand
TTCAAATGCAAAATTACAATTCCAACTATGCATTTGAAACGAAACCTCAAATCCTTACTCATAATCCTCATATTATTTTGTCTACACTGTTACGGTTGCCATCAAGAGGATGGCGTTATACGCAAAGTCTTTGCGTAGGGTCGCGTAGGCACGGGATGGTTCTGGGTTAAAACGCGAATGAGCGAGTTGTTTAGAGAGATGTTCTCTCGAGAAACGTCTCTATAAGCGACCCCGAAAGGAAACCCCCATGTTTACGGATTATCCGTTGTCTGCTGCTGTCGTCTCGAGCCTTGCTGCCCGAGGTATCACCATTCCGACCCCAATTCAAGCCGAATCGCTGCCTTTTTCTTTAGAAGGACGCGATATTTTAGGACGCGCCCGCACTGGCACAGGCAAAACCCTTGCCTTTGCTTTACCAATTGTTTCCAAGCTCGAACCAAGCCGTCAAAAAGGTCGTTTGCCACGGGCTTTGATTCTCGCCCCAACCCGCGAACTCGCCAAACAAACCGCCAAAGAATTTGAGCAATTAGGTGTACTCGAGGTTCAAGAATTTTATGGTGGAACAAGTTATGCCAGCCAAGAACGTGCTATTCGTTTTGGTGTGGACGTGATTGTTGGTACACCTGGACGAATCCAAGACCATTTAGACCGCAATAACTTAGATTTTTCGGCACTCGAATTTGTTGTTCTTGACGAAGCCGACGAGATGCTCAGCATGGGATTCCAAGACCAAGTAGAAAAAATCCTCGAGTCTGCTCCACCCGAACGCCAGACCATGCTTTTTAGTGCCACCATGCCGCGCTGGGTTGAACGCCTTGCCGCTAAGCACCAAAAGAACGCCGCCAAAATAGATTTGGTCGAAAATAGCTCCTCGGTGCAAAGCAGCACCGTGCAGCACCACAGCATTAAAATCCAAGCTGCCCAACGAACTCGAGTTCTTGCCGATATGCTGACCGTTTTAGCCCCAGAACGTGCGATTATTTTTACCCGCACTAAGCGCGATTGCGACGAACTGGCGTTAGAACTGATTCACCGTGGATTTGAAGCCGAAGCGATTCATGGCGACCTTGCCCAAAGCCAACGCGAACGTGTGCTTGATGGTTTCCGTGCTGGACGTAGCCGTGTTTTGGTTGCCACCGATGTTGCGGCTCGCGGCATTGACATTCCAGATATTGAATTGGTGGTTCAACACCATTTCCCACATGACACCGAAAGCTATATTCACCGTTCTGGACGAACAGGACGGGCTGGACGTAGCGGCAAAGCGATTGTACTCTACACCCAGCGTGAAGAACGTGACTTACGCAACTTAGAGCGCGTGATTGGCAATAAATTTATTCCACTCGAAGCCCCAAGCCCGATCGAGGTTCGTACCGCTGCCGCCCGTCATGCTGCCAACGAACTGAACCGTATTCCAGCCGAAGTGCTTGCACCGTTCCAATACGAAGCTGACAGGTTACTCGAGGAAATGGGCGCAGAAGCTCTGGCTCGAGCCTTAGCCGTGATTGCGGGTGTGACCCACGCTCCGAAAAAGGTCAGTTTACTGACCGAAGAAGAAGGTTTAACCACCATTGAATTGCGTGGTCAACGCTTAAGTATCCCACGCGCCGTAGCCATGATTTCTAAGGGTGCGAACATCAGCAGCAAAATCCTCGGCAAAATGCAAATGTTTGGTGACGGTATTTATGTCGATGTTCCCAATGACATTTTGTCAAAACTCCTTGCACTCTCACCGCTCGAGGATGTGACCATCGAGGTTGCCACCGAACTCCGTGCCGAACCACAACAACGCACCGAGCGCCGTTACGACGAACGTAGCGGAGGACGCAGCAACTTCAATAATCGTCAAGGCTCAGACCGTGGCGGTTTTGGCTCAGACCGTGGCGGTTACAGCCAAGACCGTGGAAATAGCCGCCCACAAGGGAATTTCTCGAGTAGTGCCAGTCCAAGAACCAGTGGTTACAAATACCGTGATGATCGAGGCAACCCTGTTGCCGCCGCCCCACAAGGCAATGCCCAAACCCGCGCTCAAGCGGTTCAAACTGGCGCTCGAGACGAACGCCCAAGCACCAACAGCAGCCGCCGTGATTTCTCTCCAGCCCCACGCGAAGGTGGCTTTGCACGTGGCAAGCGCTTTGAACGCCGCTAAAATCAGTTGAAAGTAAAGACCCCCAAGTGTTTGGGGGTCTTTTTTATTACCATTTGAGGAGTGCTT
>JANNEE010000335.1:0-2200 GCA_031388325.1 Deinococcales bacterium | reverse complement strand
GCCCGAATCGCTTAATGAAAGCAGTCGTAAATCGCCAACCAAGCGCACCAGCAAGTCTACTTCTTCACTAAGGCGTAAAATACACTGCCGCAGCCACAGAAATCAATTGCATAGTGCAGACCAGCCAACAAGAAATTTCGCTGCAAATTCGTGACCACGGGACGGGGCTTGCCGAAGCCGATTTAGAACGGGTTTTTCAAAGGTTGTACCGCACCGACACAACCCGAAATCGCCAAGATGGAGGCAGTGGACTCGGACTGGCGATAGTCAAAACCCTAATCGAAGCTCAAGGTGGGAAAGTCAGTGCCACAAATCATCCTGAAGGCGGCGCGGTTTTTACTGTGGTACTGCCAAAATCACAAGTCAGCAGTTGACCTTTATGATACGACACACTTATCGCATCACCTTATCAATGGCTTTGCCTTTTGCGAGTTCATCAATCAGTTTATCCAAGAATCGCACTTTCTGCACCAGTGGATTCTCTATTTCTTCGACCCGAACCCCACATATTACGCCTTTAATTTTTGAGCTATTGGGGTGAATACTGGGCGCTTGGGCAAAAAATGTCTCGAAGTCACTTTGTTGGTCTAGCTGTTGTTGCAGTCCAGATTGGTCATACCCAGTCAGCCAGCAGATGACTTGATCAACCTCTTCTTTACTGCGGTTTTTACGTTTTGCTTTCTCGAGATACAACGGGTAAACACCCGAGAATTTCATCGTGGGGATGCGATAGTCAAACTTCATGAGTCCTCCAAGGGGTAACAACGACGGTGCTATCTATATCTTACCCAAAGTCTAAGCCGTGTACCAGCAATGCCACAGGAGCAAAGGTTTTGCGATGCTCAAGCATTACCCCGTACTGCTCGAGGGCTTGAAGATGCTGACTCGAGCCATACCCCTTGTGCGCTTCAAAGCCGTACTCTGGGTGTTGTTGGCTAAGTTTAACCATATATTCGTCTCGAGCCGTCTTGGCGAGAATACTAGCGGCTGCCACACTGTAACTACTCGAGTCGGCTTTGGCTGGAGCTAAAAGCGGTAAGGTGGTTATCAGTTTCAGGTAATCGGTAATCAGGGCATCTGGGGCTGGGTTTAACTGGGCAATGGCTCGAGCGGCGGCGCGGTGGGTGGCGCGTAACACATTGTACTGGTCTACTTCACTAGCAGGTGCAAATTCAATTGCCCATGCCAAGGCTTCTTGTTTAATCTCGAGCGCCAGTTGTTGGCGCTTTGTGGGGGAAAGGGTTTTAGAGTCACGGTAAAAACGTGGTTTTTGGTCTGGCGGTAAAATCACGGCTGCCACACAAACTGGTCCTGCCAATGCGCCACGCCCAGCTTCATCTATTCCAGCCACAAACTTAAAACCATTTGCCCAGTGTTGGGTTTCGAGACTCCACATCATTCCCATTCGTTCACAGGCACAGCCTCGCCACCATCCACGGTAATAATAGGTTTACTGTACCCACTGCTAAAACGAACCTCAAGTGTGGCACGGTCAAAACTATTGGGTCCGACCACCCCTTTTCGCACATAAAATCCACCCTCATCACTCGAGATGTCACCACTGCGGGTAAAGCGAATCTCCACGATTTCACCGCGTTTAGCAGTACGAATCCGCACCCGATAGGCATTCTGTCCATCGAATTTGAGAAATTGAGGTGTGATTTCACGTTTTTTGAAAAAAGAGAACATGGTTTAAGGTAACGCTTTACGGCAATAAAGGCAAGGCAAAGATGAAAAAGCAAAACCCTTTCACCCTCAAAGCTCAAAGCTCAGAGCTTCCCTAAGACCTCATCACCACACGGTTACGCCCCGTATTTTTAGCTTGGTACAAAGCCGAATCAGCCGCCGCCAGTAAATCAGAGGCTGTACTACGCTCATCTGGAATAACGGTGGTTAAACCAACACTGATGCTGACATAACTGCCAACTGTAGAATTGGGATGCACCAATTGTAATTCTTGGATACTCGAGCGGAGTTTTTCGGACACATACTGGGCGGTGCTGGCATTGGTGCGTAAAATTGCGGCGAATTCCTCGCCTCCGTAGCGAGCCAACATATGGGCTTCGCCACTGGCATTGACTTGTTGTTCTAAGGCGGCAGCCACGGCTTTTAGACACTCGTCACCTTGTTGGTGTCCGAGGGCATCGTTGTACTTTTTGAAATGATCGACATCGAGCATCACCACACTTAAGGGTTTGCG
>JANNEE010000328.1:0-1989 GCA_031388325.1 Deinococcales bacterium | reverse complement strand
AATTGTTTTCAGCCTATGGAGTAACGTTCAAAAAAGCCCCATAAGCATGTATTGGTCAGTTTGGCTTGATTGAACCTAATCAAGCCAAACAACGTATTTGGAACATGAGATTCTTATTTTTATTGTTGTTTGTGGCTTGTACCAACACCCAGCTTATTACTGACCCGAGTATTGGCGCACTTGAACGAAGTGGTGTTTTTTACCATGTGGTGCATACGGGCAGCGGCACAGTCCAGTTGCGTAAACAAACTGATGGTAGTTATATCGTGCGTTTGGAAAATTTCCAAACCGAAAACGGACCTAAGCTCGAGGTCTATCTCTCCAAGGCAGTTAAACCCAATTCAAGCGCTGCCGTCTCGAGTGCTAGTTTTATCAATTTGGGAGACTTAAAAAGTGTCAACGGTTCGCAGAATTATGCTGTGCCAGCCGGTACGGACATCACCCAATTTAAGAGCGTAGTGATTTGGTGTACGACTTTTAGTGTTAATTTTGTGAGTGCGCCTCTCGAGTAACACAATACGTTGCCTCTCGAGTAGTGCGGTAGACTATCCCCATGAGCGAGAATTATAAAGGTCGGGTTGGCGATAGTGGCAATTTAATTGGTTCAGAAGTAGACCCGAGTTTTGTCGAGGACGGCGGCGGGATTAAAACTGTGCGTGGCGGCGGCAAAGCCCGTGGTTGGAATGGCATTCGCTATAAACAAGGCATGAGCGGCAAAAACGCGGGTACAAAAGCCTTGTCCATGAATGTGGCGACGATTGCCCCAAGCGGCATTGCTTACGCCCATATTCACGATGGTTTTGAAGTGATTTTATATATCCTGCAAGGTCATTTGCGGCATCATTACGGCGAAGGGCTAACCAAAACTGTTGACCACGAAGCTGGGGATTTTATTTATATCGAAGCTGGTGTGCCTCACGAGGTTTATAATTTATCAGATACCGAAGAAGTTGTGGCTGTCGTCTCGAGAAGTGCGGCGGATGAGTGGGATAAAATCATTCCATACGATAAAAACGCGAGCTAATCATGGCTCGAGTCACGCCGCGTTTAACTTTTGACCGTGGAACGCTGCTGCTGCATCCGCCGCCGTCGAGTGGGGCATGGGCTGGAATTGCCGAGTGGGATGACCGCATCGAGCGTTTACGCGCCCCTGCGTGGCAGTACCGACGTTTGCTCGAGGGTTTACGGCGCGACAATGTGCTGCTGGAAGATAAAGCTAAGGCATTTGAGAATTTAGACTTAAAACTGGCGCTCACCCGAGAGGTATTTCCCCATCAAAGCGCAGCGCTCGAGGCATGGATTGCGGCTGGGCGGCAAGGCGTGGTGATTCTGCCAACTGGAAGCGGTAAGAGTTTTTTGGCAATGCTGGCGATGCAGCGCACCCAGCGCAGCACTTTAATTTGTGTTCCGACACTGGATTTAATGCACCAATGGTATGCCAATTTGCAAGAAGCCTTTCCCGACACCGAAATCGGTCTGCATGGTGGCGGCTCGAAAGACCTATCGAATATTTTAATCAGCACTTACGACAGCGCTCATCGGTTAATCGAACACAACGGCAACCGTTGGGGCTTTTTAATTTTTGATGAAGTGCATCATTTAGCAGGAGATTTATACAAAACCATTGCCGAGTACAGCCTTGCACCATACCGCCTTGGTTTGACTGCCACTTTGGAGCGACCAGACGGGCGGCACTCGAGTATCCTCGAGTTGGTCGGGCAAGTTGCCTACCGCGCTAACCCCGAGGATTTGGCTGGCGGAGCGCTTGCGCCATATGATTTGGTGCGTTTAAGTGTAGAATTATCCAGTGCTGAACGCCAAGAATACAACATTCACCTCGAGACCCGTTCAGCGTTCCTAAAAAAACGCAACATTCGTTTATCGGGCTTGGATGGCTGGTCAAGGTTTATTAGGGAATCGGCGAAAACCCCCGATGGTCGGCGGGCAATGCTGGCGCACCGTGAACTCAAACGCCTTTCTAAAGCCAGT